>JAYVMK010000543.1:0-3482 GCA_043758995.1 Lichenibacterium sp.
CGGGACTACTTCCCGCAGATCGACGCGGGCGCCATGACGCTGCACATCCGGACCCGGCCCGGTCAGCGGATCGAAACGGCCGAACAGCGCTTCGCCGAAGTGGAAGACGTCGTCAAGCAGGTCGTGCCGCCGAAGGACCTCGACCTCATCCTCGACAATATCGGCCTGCCGTCGAGCAACTACAATTTCGCCTTCGGCGACGGGTCCTTCGTGGCCTACAACGACGGCCAGATGCTGATCTCGCTTAAGGAAGGGCATGCTCCGACGGCAGGCTACATGGCCAAGCTGCGGGAGATCCTGCCGCAGAAATATCCGGATACGATCTTCTACTTCCAACCAAGCGACATCATCACCCAGACCCTCGACTTCGGCACGATTACGCCGATCGACGTCCAGGTGAACGGGCGCGACCAGGAGAAGGATCTCGCGGCCGCCAAGCGCATCGAGGCGAAGCTGAAACGGGTTCGGGGCGCCGTCGACGTCCATATCCAGCAGGTGCTCGACGTGCCGGAATTCATGGCCGACGTCGACCGTCGCATGGCCTCCGAAATGGGCCTGACCGAGCAGCAGATCGCCAATGCGATGAACATCTCGCTCTCGGGGTCCTATCAGGTCACGCCGAACTTTTGGGCCGATCCGAAATCCGGCATCCCGTATCAACTCTGGGTGCAGACCCCGGAATATCGCAACAACAGCCTGACGGCGCTGAAGAACACGCCTCTTCTCGTGCAGACCTCGGCCAACCAAGCCGGCAGCACAACCAGCAATACTCTCAATATGTTGAGCAGTGTCGCCACCATGCGGCGCACCTCCGAGCAGACGGTGATCAACCACGTCAACACGCAGCCGACCTACGACGTTTTTGCCTCGGTGCAGGACAGCGATCTCGGCTCGGTGCAGAAAGACATCGCCGCCATCGTGCAGGAGGAGCAGAAGAGCCTTCCGGCGCCCGACAAGATCACCGTCCGCGGCCAAATCGAGAGCATGGATTCCGCGTTCCAGCACATCGAGATCGGCCTCGCCATCGCGGTCATCGCCGTCTATCTGCTGATGGCGGTGAACTTTCAGAGCTGGGGCGACCCCTTCGTGGTCATCTGCGCCCTGCCGATCGCCTTCTGCGGCATCGTCTTCAGCCTGTTCATCACCGGCACGACCCTGTCGATCCCGTCGCTGTTCGGCGCCATCATGGCGGTCGGTGTGGCGTCGTCGAACTCGATCCTGCTCGTCACCTTCGCGCGCGAGCATCGTGAAGAGACGGGCTGTTCCGCCATGGAGGCCGCCATCGCGGCCGGTGCGACCCGGTTGCGACCCGTGCTGATGACCGCCGGAGCGATGTTCGTTGGGCTCATCCCCATGGCGATCGGCATCGGCGAGGGATCGGAGCAGAATGCGGCCCTGGCCCGGGCCGTGCTGGGAGGGGTTGCCTTCGGCACCTGCGCCACGCTGATCCTGGTGCCCTTCCTCTATGCTCTGCTGCGCGGTGGCAGGTTTCAACCCGTCGAGGATTACCGCTGATGGACCAGATCGCCCGGCGGCCAGACCATGACGACGACGACAGCGGCAGAGACAATGCCGATCATGACATCCTGGCACTGTCGTCCGACGGTGGCGAAAGCGGCGGCGCCGAGGGGCAGGAGGGCAGCGACGACAGGCCCAAGATGCCCTCGCGCTGGATCTTCATCGGCGTCGCTCTGCTACTCGCCCTGGCGCTGGCGTGGGGCATCTACGGTCATCTCCGCAAGAATGCCGCCGCTTCCGCCACCCAGGATCAGCAGGCCAATGCCTTGCCGGCCGTCCGCGTCGTGAAGGCGATTGCAGAAGGCGGACCGGTGTTGCTGACCCTGCCCGGCGAGACTCAGCCCTTCGCCACAGCGTCCATCTTCGCCCGTGCGACCGGCTACATCACCGAGCGGAAGGTCGATATCGGATCGCGGGTGAGGAAGGGCGATCTCCTGGTTCACATCTCCGCGCCCGACCTCGACCAGCAGCTCGAACAGGCTATTGCCACGCTGGGGCAGGTGGATGCCGCGCTGCTGCAGGCTAATGCCAATGTCAGCCAGACAGAGGCCAACCTCAACCTCGCCAAAGTGAACCTGCAGCGTGCTCAGGCTCTGGTGGGGCAGGGGTTCGAGACGCTTCAGAACCGCGACCAGCTCCAGGCCAACCAGATCGCGCAGGGCGCCAACCTCGATGCCGCGCGGGCGGGCGTGAAGGTGGCCGAGGCCAACGTCAGAGCGCAGCAGGCCAATATCGATCGGCTGAGGGCGCTCACGGCTTTCGAGGATGTCCGGGCGCCCTTCGACGGGGTCGTGACGGTGCGCAACGTCGATCTCGGCACGCTGGTCAATGCCGACTCGTCGACCGGGACGCCGATGTTCATCGTCGACGAGGACGACGTGCTGCGCGTTCTTGTCCAGGTGCCGCAGAATTCCTCTCTCGGCGTTCGTGATGGACTCCAGGCCAGGATCGCCGTGCCGCAAATGCCCGGCAAGACCTTCGTCGGCCGGGTGACCCGGTCCTCCTCGGCGCTGCAAAGCTCGGCTCGCACTCTCACGGTCGAAGTCGACGTACCCAATGCGGCGGGGGTGCTGCGCTCGGGCCTCTACGCCTACATCACGCTCGAGATCCCCCGTCTCCAACCGGACGTGGTGCTGCCGGCCGAGACTTTGATCTTCGACCAGAAAGGTCCGCATGTGGCTGTGGTGGCCGAGGGCGATCGCGTGCGCATGGTCCCCATCAACATTCGGCGTGATTTCGGCACCTCGCTCGAGATCGACCTCGGACCCAAGGGCGGCGATGCCGTCGTCCTCAGCCCACCGGCGACGCTTCGGGACAACGACAAGGTGAAGGTCGACTCCACGGAGCAGGGAGAAAGCGCGCCGCCTCCCTCGGACAAGCCCGCTTCGGCGGGCTCGCCTCCTGAAGCCGTTCCGGGCGGCGAAGGCGCGGGTGGCCTCGGCCAAGTCTCGGAGAAGTAGGGGGCGGCTGCCTCGTCGTCGTGGGACTTGGCGCAAGACAATCGGCGCCAGGCGACGACCCCTCCTCCTATCGACTCGTCCGTCCCTTCGACAAACTCAGGGCAGGTTCTGAGCAGGCCGCGCAGCGGCTGTGTCGAATGACGAGCGTGGGGAGGAGCCACACCTGCCATGGAACCCGGGAGCCCTCGTCTTTCGATACGGGCCCTTCGAGCCCGGCTCAAGATGAGGGAGCTGGTGTCAGCTGCGCCGCGAGCTCAACGAGGCGACGACGGTCGCGCTCCGAAGGAGCGCGCTGCCCCGGCGACGGCGGCAAGGGGCGGCGCGGCCGTCAGCGCCCGCGCAGAACCACCTTATCGTTCGACACGGTGAAGGACTCGAGCTTGTTGAGGTAGCTCATGCCGAGAAGGTTCTCGTGCAGGGCGCCGGGCTTCTCCACCAGAGCTTTGACGTTGACCTGCGTGAGAGGACCGATGGACAACGACGGCAACACGGTCTCGGCCGCGA
>JAYVMK010000544.1:0-6179 GCA_043758995.1 Lichenibacterium sp.
GTGCTGATCCCGGAGGAGAACGCCAAGGATCTCGCCGAGATTCCCAACAGCGTGAAAAACGCTTTGGAGATCGTGCCCGTCTCGAGACTCGACGAGGTCCTGATCCATGCCCTCGTGCGGCAGCCGGTGGCGATCCAGTGGGAAGAGGACCTGACCGCCGTGCGCAAGCCCGTTGTCGGTGAGGAGGATGCCTCCGGGGTGATCGCTCATTGAGCGTCGAACCGAACGATTGACGTCTGAAGGCCGCGCATCGAAAGGTGCGCGGCCTTTTCACTGTCGTCCGACCTGCGGCATGACGCGGCTTGTGCGTTGCCGCAAGCCGGTGTCCGGTGAGGACGATCCGGTGTTCCGCTCGGAGCGCCGATGTCGACTTGGAAGGTGACGGCGAATGCGCTATGACCTCGCACCATCCGGGCTGTTCGGGCGGTTAGCTCAGTTGGTAGAGCGTCTCGTTTACACCGAGAATGTCGGCGGTTCGAGCCCGTCACCGCCCACCACGGACCGTTCGAAGCGGCGGTCCGCCCCATACCTTCGCACATTCATCGCGCTTTCGGTTGCCACCGCGACAGGTCTTGCCGTCATGCCGCTCTCGGCTGCCGCTGCAGCCGAGCCCATGGCCTTCGATCTCCTGACGATCTCAGGGCCGGCACCCTGCGCCAAGCGGCGCTGCCCGAGGGCCGACCTTCGTGCCGATGTCATCAGCGCCGAGGGCGAGATCACCAACGACACGGGGGAGGCCTTCAACGCCTTCCTCCAGCAGCACGCCGCCGATCCGGACTTCCGCCCCCTCGTTCTCCTGAATTCGCCCGGCGGAACGGTCGTCGGCGCCATGAAGCTCGGCCTGTTGTTCCGGCAGATGGGCGCCAGCGTGCTCGTCGCCCGCGCTCGCGCCGTGGAAGGGTCGGGCGATCTTCATGTCGTCTCGGGCTACTGCATGTCGGCCTGCGTCTACGCCTTCTTCGGCGGCAAGCGCCGGATCATTCCGCCGGCCAGCCATCTCGGCATTCACCGCATGGCGATCTACACGCATGGGTTCGATCTCTTCGCTGGAGGAGAGTCGACGACGAGGACCTACGGCACGGGTGAACTCGTCACGGCGCTCAGCGACTACACGAAGCTGATGGGAATCAATCCGGCCGCGATCGCCGAAGCCGAGTCGGTCGAGCCCGAGTCGATCCATATCCTGACGGCTCAGGAGATTGCGCGCTGGCGCATCGGCACGTCGCAGCTGCGCTGAGTTCGCTCGGCGCATTTGTCCGCCAAGCTGGCGGAGGTCGAAATGGCCGTTCGCGACAAGCCGATCTCGGGCGCGTAGGCTCGAGGCGAAATCAACGGAAGCGGGGAGCCGGGCGCTTGACACCCCCGGCCCGCCTCCGTAAACACCACATACCGAGCGACGCCGCGGCAACAAGTTGCGGTCCGGTTCGCGGGGGAGTAGCTCAGTTGGTTAGAGCGCCGGCCTGTCACGCCGGAGGTCGCGGGTTCGAGTCCCGTCTCTCTCGCCAGTATAGCTCTGGTATCTCCCAATCCCTGATCTTCGATGTTGCGACGCACAGTCGATCTGTCGCGCGGCGTCAAGGCGCTGTCTTGAACAGCGCTCCACCAGGGTTTCGCCTTGCGCGGTGCAGTGCGGTACATTAGTTCTCCTCCAAGGTGATCCGGGGCCCTACGGGCCTGCGATTGATGCCTTGAAGGCCCACCGGGGCCTCGTGCAGGTGTCGTGGAGGTGTGATGCCGGGACTTCTCGACCAATATCTTCCCTTGGTGATCTTCATCGTGGTTTCGGCGGTGATTTCCGGAGCGTTGCTCGTCGTGCCGTTCATCGTCGCGTTTCAGGCGCCCGATCCCGAGAAGCTCTCGGCCTACGAGTGCGGCTTCAACGCCTTCGACGATGCTCGTATGAAATTCGACGTTCGTTTCTACCTCGTCGCTCTGCTCTTCATCATCTTCGATCTGGAGGTCGCCTTCCTCTTCCCGTGGGCCGTGGCTTTTCACGACGTCGGGCTCTTCGGCTTCTGGTCGATGATGATCTTCCTCGGCGTGCTGACCATCGGCTTCATCTACGAATGGAATAAGGGCGCCCTCGAATGGGATTGATCCTCGACAAGACTTCCGCGACCGACGCGGCGCCTGCCCCCTTCGGCGGCGACACGCTGGTGACGCCGGTTCCGCCAAAAGGTGGGCGGCCTCTGATCGATGCCCGCACGGGGCGGGCCATCGAGACCGACGACGAGTATCTTTCCGGCCTCAGCAATCAGCTGGCCGACAAGGGCTTCATTCTCACCAGCACGGACGACGTCATCAACTGGGCCCGTACGGGCTCGCTCATGTGGATGACCTTCGGCCTCGCCTGTTGCGCGGTCGAGATGATGCAGTTCTCGATGCCGCGCTACGATTCCGAGCGGTTTGGATTCGCTCCTCGCGCCAGCCCGCGCCAGTCGGACGTGATGATCGTGGCCGGCACGCTGACCAACAAGATGGCGCCTGCCCTGCGCAAGGTCTACGACCAGATGCCGGAGCCGCGTTACGTCATCTCGATGGGCTCCTGCGCCAACGGCGGCGGCTATTACCACTATTCCTACTCAGTGGTGCGCGGCTGCGACCGCATCGTCCCTGTCGACATCTATGTCCCAGGGTGTCCTCCGACGGCGGAAGCCTTGCTCTACGGCTTCCTGATGTTGCAACGGAAGATCCGACGGACCGGAACGATCGAGCGCTGAGCCGCTTCCCTCCCGCCCGCGTCGTATGTTGGCGCGGGCGACTGTCACATGATGATGAGCCAGGTCGAGTCCATGAGTGATCTCAGCATGCCAAAGGACGCCGACCTCGGGCAGGCGATCGCCTCGGCTTTCCCCGAAGGCGCCGTCCAGGTCCAGGTGGCCTATGACGAGCTGACGTTGCTTGTCGACTCGGCCAATTATGCACCGCTTGCGACCTTCCTTCGCGACGATCCGCGTTGCCTGTTCGTCAATTTCATCGATCTCTGCGGCGTCGACTATCCGCAGCGCGAGAAGCGCTTCGATGTGGTGCTTCACCTTCTGTCGCCGAAGCACAACCGGCGCATTCGCGTGAAGGTGATGACCGACGAGGCCACGCCGGTGGCGTCGTTGAGTTCGATCTTTCCGGCCGCGAACTGGTTCGAGCGCGAGGCCTACGACCTGTTCGGCATCCTGTTCACCGGTCACCCGGATCTCCGGCGCATTCTCACCGACTACGGCTTCGAGGGTCATCCCCTGCGCAAGGATTTCCCGATGTCGGGCTTCGTCGAGGTCTGGTGGAACGACGCCGAGAAACGTGTCGTCAACCAGCCCGTCCGCCTGAGCCAAGATTTCCGCGATTGGGATTTTCTCTCCCCTTGGGAGGCGATGGACGTTGCCTCTCTGCCGGGTGACGAGAAGGCCACCAAGGCTCCGGTCGGCGACAAGGCGTGAGCACCATGAACGACCAGACCGTCCGCAATTTCTCGATTAACTTCGGCCCTCAACATCCTGCCGCGCATGGTGTTTTGCGCTTGGTTCTGGAACTCAACGGCGAGATCGTCGAGCGTGTCGATCCGCACATCGGCCTGTTGCATCGCGGCACAGAGAAGCTGATGGAGGCCCGCACCTACCTGCAGAACATCCCCTATTTCGATCGGCTCGACTACGTATCGCCGATGAACCAGGAACATGGGTTCTGCCTCGCCATCGAGAAGCTGCTCGGAATCGAGGTGCCGCGTCGCGCGCAGTTGATCCGTGTTCTCTATCTCGAGATCGGCAGGATCCTGTCGCATCTCCTCAACACCACGACGCAGGCGCTGGACGTGGGCGCGCTGACGCCGCCGCTCTGGGGGTTCGAAGAGCGCGAGAAGTTGATGAACTTCTACGAGCGTGCCTCGGGCTCCCGCCTTCACGCGAATTACATACGCCCGGGCGGCGTGCATGAAGACCTGCCGCGCCAGCTCGTCGAGGACATTGGCGCCTGGTGCGAGCCCTTCCTGAGGGTCGTCGATGACCTCGAAGCTTTGTTCATCGACAACCGCATTTTCAAGCAGCGCAACGTCGATATCGGCGTCGTCTCGTTGGACGAATGCTGGGCCTGGGGATTCTCCGGCGTGATGGTGCGTGGTTCGGGTGCCGCCTGGGACCTGCGCAAGTCGCAGCCCTACGAATGCTACGAAGAACTGGAGTTCGAAATCCCGGTCGGGAAGAACTGCGACAACTACGATCGCCAGGTGATCCGCATGGAGGAGATGCGGCAGTCGACCTACATCATGCAGCAATGCGTGGCGAAGTTGCTGGCGCCGGACGGGCAGGGGCCGGTCACGACGCGCCAGGGCAAGGTCGCCCCTCCGCCGCGTGCCGAAATGAAGCGTTCGATGGAAGCGCTGATCCACCATTTCAAGCTGTTCACCGAGGGCTTCCACGTTCCGGCCGGCGAGGTCTATGTGGCGGTCGAGGCGCCCAAGGGCGAGTTCGGCGTCTACTTGGTCTCCGACGGGAGCGACAAACCCTATCGTTGCAAGATCCGAGCGCCCGGTTTCGCGCATCTCCAGGCCATGGACTTCATGTGCCGCGAGCACATGCTGGCGGATGTGTCCGCCATCCTGGGCTCGCTCGACATCGTCTTCGGTGAGGTCGACCGCTGATGCGGCGCGGCCTGGCCGGCTTCCTGGTCCTGCTGGTGACGGCAACCACGGCTGCCGCCCAGGCCGCCGCGACCTCGGTCGCCCAACTGCTCAAGGACGGATACGAGATCAAGACAGCCTTCGCCGATACGGGCGGGGGCGCCTACATCATCCTGCAGCGGGGAACCTCGGCATTTTTGTGCCACAGCGCTCCCCGGCAGACCTGCGAAAAAATGAATTGACGGACCCGTCATGACAGTTCGGCGCCTCGCTGAGATCCAACCCGACAGCTTCGACTTCACGCCCGAGAACCGGGAATGGGTGGACAAGCAGATCCGGAAATATCCGGAAGGCCGTCAGGCCTCCGCCGTCATGGCGCTACTCCGTCGTGCCCAGCAGCAGCATCACGGATGGGTGCCCAAGCCTGCTATCGAGAAGATCGCCGAGATCCTCGACATGGCCTACATCCGCGTTCTGGAGGTCGCGACCTTCTACTCGATGTATAATCTCGCCCCCGTGGGTAAGCACTTCATCCAGTTCTGCGGCACCACGCCTTGCGTGCTGCGCGGCGCCGACGCCATCAAGGATGTGCTCGAGAGGCGTGTCGGGCCGATGAACGCCATATCGGCCGATGGCAACTTCTCCTGGCTCGAGGTCGAGTGCCTGGGCGCCTGCTGCAATTCCCCGATGGTGCAGATCAACGACGATTACTATGAGGATCTGACCGCGGAGAACTTCGACAAGCTGCTCGACGATCTCGCGGCGGGCCGCCCGGTGCAGCGGGGCTCGCAGACGGGCCGCCATACGTCGGAGCCGGCCGGTGGCTTGACCTCGCTGACGACCTGGTACGGCTCCGACGGGCAGCGGCAGGGGTTCGGAACCACCCCTGTTCCGGACAACGAGGATGTCCTCACTGCGGCGAACCGAGATCCGGCGCTCGATCGGGTGCTGGCGGCGCGCGACGCCGGTGAGGTGAGTGGTCCGTCGGGTGCGAATGCCGGGCTTCGCTCCGACATCGGAGACAATGATACCGGGAAGCAGAGAAACTTCGGCGAAACACCGCCCGGCGAGGCGAATGTCGGGCAGGGCGGGCTCGGTGGCAAGCGTACCGTCGGCCGGGGTCGACCCGAAGGGTCGGTGGCTGGAACCGGTACGCGCACGGACGTTCCGGTCGGGGTCGATCAGGTCGAGTCGGCCGCCGTGCACAATTCCGATCCCGTCTCCGATTCCGAGCGTCAGGGGCAGCCGCCCAAGTCCCCCGCCGATGCCGACCGCGGCAAGACCGGACCGGGCACGCCCGATGCTGGCCCCGCCGCTTCCACCGACAAGCCCTGAGGAGACGCGCCATGCTCGACGACAAGGATCGCATCTTCCTCAACCTCTACGGTCTCGGCGATTGGCGCCTCGAAGGCGCGCGCAAGCGCGGCATCTGGGACGGCACCAAGGGCCTGCTCGAAAAGGGCAAGGACTGGATCATCAACGAGATGAAGGCGTCGGGCCTGCGTGGCCGTGGCGGCGCCGGCTTCCCGACGGGCCTGAAATGGTCCTTCATGCCCAAGGCCGACCCGAACCG
>JAYVMK010000545.1:0-17351 GCA_043758995.1 Lichenibacterium sp.
TCGGCCGTCCGCGCCGTCGACGGCGTGTCGCTGCGGGTGCGGCGCGGCGAGACGCTGGCGCTGGTGGGCGAATCCGGGTCGGGCAAGTCGACACTCGGCCGGCTGATGCTGGATCTCATGCCCCCGACCGCTGGCGATGTCCTCTACGAAGGACGCAATGTCGGCGCGCTGTCGGCGGCCGAGAAGAA
The DNA here is from genome assembly GCA_043758995.1 of Lichenibacterium sp. Taxonomy (GTDB): domain Bacteria; phylum Pseudomonadota; class Alphaproteobacteria; order Rhizobiales; family Beijerinckiaceae; genus Lichenihabitans. The sequence continues at coordinate 189 of JAYVMK010000545.1, forward strand.
GGCCCTGCGACGCGACCTCGGCATCGTTTTCCAGGATCCCTTCGCGTCGCTCAACCCACGCATGAGCGTGGCCGACATCGTGGGCGAGCCGATCTGGCTGTACCAGACTCTGTCGCGGACCGGCCGCCGTGAGAAGGCGGCGGAGCTGCTGCGCACCGTCGGGCTCAGGCCCGAGCACGGCGACCGCTACCCGCACGAGTTCTCGGGCGGCCAGCGCCAGCGCATCGGCATCGCCCGGGCGCTCGCCTCGTCGCCGAAACTCCTCCTCGGCGACGAGCCGGTCTCGGCGCTCGACGTTTCGGTGCAGGCGCAGATCGTCAACCTACTCGAGGACCTCAGGGAGGCGTTCGGGCTGACGCTGCTGGTGGTGGCGCATGGGCTCAGCGTGATCCGCCACATGAGCGACCGCGTCGCCGTCATGTATCTCGGCCAGATCGTCGAACTCGCGCCGGTCGATGCGCTGTTCGACAACCCGCTTCACCCCTACAGTCAGGCGCTGCTCGCCTCCGTGCCGGTGCCCGACCCCAAGGCGCGGCGGGACCGTGTGCTGCTCGACGGCGACATTCCCAGCGCCACGCGCCCACCGCCGGGCTGCCGGTTCCACACCCGCTGTCCCCATGCCCGCTCGCTCTGCCGCGAGCTGCGCCCGGAGCTCGGAGAGGTGTCCGACGCCGGCGACCGTCTGGTCGCCTGCCACTTCTGGTCGGAGATCGTCGGCGCCGGAGCGGGCGCCATCGCGGCGCCCCCCTCGCCCGCCTTCGCCCGCCGCCTGGCCCTGTTCGAGGCCAGATCCAAGACCATCACCGCCGAGCCCGGCTGAATCGAGAGACAAGAGACATGAAGCGGATCGGTCCGACACTGGCGGGACTCGTGCTCCTCGCCGCCCAGCTTTCAGCCTCCGGCGCCTCCGCGGCCAGCGCCCTCAAGATCGGCCTGCAGGAGGATCCGGACTTTCTCGATCCGGCCCGCGCCCGCTCCTACGTGAGCCGCATCGTGTTCGCGTCGCTGTGCGACAAGCTCATCGACACGACGCCGGATCTGAAGTTCGTGCCGCAGCTCGCCATGTCCTGGACATGGTCGGCCGACAACAAGGTGCTGACGCTGAAGCTGCGCCCCGGCGTGACTTTCCAGGATGGCGAGACCTTCGACGCCGAAGCGGTGAAGTACAATCTCGACCGCTATCGCACGCTGCCGGAATCGTTGCGCAAGAGCGAAATCGCCTCGATCGACCACATCGACGTCGTCGACCCGCTGACCGTCGGCCTCGTGCTGAAACAGCCGGATGCCGCACTCGTCGCGCAGCTCACCGACCGGTCCGGCATGATGATGGCGCCCAAGGCCACCGCCACCGGGAACCCGACCGCTGCCCCGGTCTGCTCCGGACCCTTCAAGTTCACCGAGCGCGTCGCGCAGGACCGGATCGTCCTCGACAGGTTCCCCGGCTACTGGAACGCCGACGCCTATCACTTCGACCGCGTCACCTTCATGCCGATCCCCGACACGACGGTGCGCCTCGCCAACCTGCAGTCGAGCGGGCTCGACCTCATCGAGCGCATGGCCGCCACCGACGTGAAGACCGCCCAGGCCGATCCGAAGCTGCAGGTGCTGTCGGTGCCGGGGCTCGGCTTCATGACGCTGGAATTCAATGTCACGGGCGACAATGCCAAGACTCCGATGGGCCAGGACAAGCGGGTACGTCAGGCCTTCGACCTCGCCATCGACCGCGAGGCGCTGAACCAGGCCGTCTACGAGGGGCGTTATACACCCGGCGCGCAGCCTTTCGCGCCCGCCAGCCCCTACCATCTCGACGAGCCGGTTCCTGCCCGTGACGTCGACAAGGCCAAGGCGCTGCTGAAGGCGGCCGGCGTGAGCCTGCCCGTGACCGTGAAGATGACGGTCGGCAACGACACCAACGCCCAGCAGCTCGGCCAGGTGATCCAGGCCATGACGGCGGAGGCGGGCTTCGACCTCCAGCTCCAGACCGCCGAGTTCGCCACTCTTCTGTCGCAGAGCCAGGCCGGCAATTTCCAGATCACGATGGTGGCTTGGTCGGGCCGCGTCGATCCGGATGGCAACATCCACCAGTTCGTGACCTGCAAGGCCGGGCTCAACGACATGAAATACTGCAACCCGGAGCTCGATGCGCTGCTCAACGGGGCGCGCAGCGTGACGGACCCGGCCGAGCGCAAAGCCAAATATGTGGCCGCGATGAAGATCATCGAGGACGACAAGCCCATCACCTACCTCGACTTCGAACCCCGCCTGTTCGGCGCCGCCAAGACGCTGCATGGCTTCGTGCCGCATCCCGACGGCATGATCCGCCTGCAGAACGTGACGCTCGACAAGTGAGAAGCCTTGCCGCACGGACCCTTCTCCCGCCTCTCGGGAGAAGGGGAGGTGTCCCATGCTGAGCTACATCGGCCGTCGGCTGCTCCTGGCGATTCCGACGCTGCTGCTCGTGTCGGTCTTTACCTTCTCGCTGCAGAAGCTGCTGCCCGGCGACCCCGTGCTGGTGCTGGCCGGCGAGGAGCGCAGCCCCGAGGTGCTGGCCATGCTGCGCCACAAGTACCACCTCGACGATCCGGCACCGCTGCAATACCTGCACTGGATCGGCGGCGTGCTGCAGGGCGACCTCGGTCTGTCGCTGAAGACCGATCAGCCGGTCACCCGGCTCATCGCCTCGAAACTGCCGATCACGATCGAACTCGCCATCCTGGCCATGACGGTGGCGCTCCTCATCGGCATTCCGACGGGCGTCATCGCGGCCATGCGCAAGGGCTCTGCCGTGGACCTCGGCGCCAATGTCCTGGCCCTGTCCGGCATTTCGGTGCCGCCGTTCTGGCTCGGCGTGCTCATGATCCTGCTCTTCGCCGTGAAGCTGCATTGGCTGCCGGCCTCGGGCTTCGTCCCGCTCTGGGAAGACCCGGTGCAAAACCTCAGGACCATGCTGATGCCCTCGCTGGTCATCGGTGCGGCGCTCGCGGCCTCGCTGATGCGCCACACCCGCGGCGCCATGCTGGCGGTGCTGCGCGCCGACTATATCCGCACGGCCCGCGCCAAAGGCCTGCTGGCCCCCGCCGTGATCCTGAAACACGCCTTCCGCAACGCCCTCGTGCCCATCGTGACCTTGGTAACGCTGCTCTTCGGCGAACTCATCGGCGGCGCCGTGCTGACCGAACAGGTCTTCACCATCCCGGGCTTCGGCAAGATGATCGTCGACGCGGTCTTCACCCGCGATTACGCCGTCGTCCAGGGCGTGGTGCTCTGCGTGGCCTGCGCCTTCGTGGCGCTGAACCTTCTCGCCGACGTGCTCTACGTGCTGATCAATCCGCGCATGAGGGTCGGCGCGTGACCGACGTGGCGCTCCCGGCCCGGGCGGTCCCCCGTCGCACGCGCAACCGCGCCGTCGCGGCCTTCCTGCGCAACCGCGCCGCCGTGGTGGGCGCCACCGTGGTGCTGCTCTTCGCGGCCTGCGCCGTGCTGGCCCCGGAACTCGCCCCTTACGACCCGCTGAAGACCAACTTCCTGCTGATCCGCAAGGCGCCCTCGGCGCTGCACTGGCTCGGCACCGACGATCTCGGGCGCGACATCCTCTCCCGCATGATTTTCGGAGCACGCGCCTCGCTGCTGGCCGGCTGCATCTCGGTCGCCATCGCGCTCGGCATCGGCGTGCCGATCGGGCTCGTGTCGGGCTATTTCGGCGGCTGGATCGACGCGATCCTGTCTCGGGTCGTCGAGGCTCTGCTGTCCTGCCCCTTCCTGGTTCTGGCCATCGCGCTCGGCGCCTTCCTGGGCCCGAGCCTCGGCAATGCCATGATCGCCATCGGGCTCTCCGCCATGCCGATCTTCGCCCGGCTGACCCGCGGCCAGGTGCTCTCCGTCAAGGCCGAGGATTACATCGAAGGGGCCCGCGCCATCGGCCTGCCGGACCGCTGGATCATCCTGCGCTACGTGCTGCCGAACGCACTGGCGCCGATCGTCGTGCAGGCGACGCTGGCCATCGCGGGCGCCATCATCGCGGAAGCGAGCCTGTCCTTCCTCGGCCTCGGCCAACAGCCACCGGCCCCCTCCTGGGGCTCGATGCTCAACACGGCCAAGAACTTCCTCGACCAGGCGCCGTGGATGTCGATCTCGCCAGGCGCCGCGATCTTCGCCGCCGTGCTGGGCTTCAATCTGCTGGGCGACGGTCTGCGCGACGCGCTCGACCCGCGGGAGGGGTGAGATGAGCGCCGACGACCTGCACCCCGTCGCCCCCTCCACCACCCGAAGCACGGTGGAGGGGGCACGCGGCGAGGCTTGTCCCTCGCCGCTCCAACTTCATTTCTTCACGAGCCAGAACCCATGAGCAACATCAACCCCGGCCGCTTCACCACCCGCCCCGAGATCCAGGGCACGTTCGGGGTGGTGACCACGACGCATTGGATCGCCACGGCGGTCGGCATGTCGATCCTGGAACGGGGCGGCAATGCCTTCGACGCCGGCTGCGCGGCCGCCTTCACGCTGCAGGTCGTGGAGCCGCATCTCAACGGCCCGGCGGGCGACGCGCCCATCATCCTGCACGCTGCCGGGGCCGAGGGCGCCGAGGTGATCTGCGGCCAGGGACCGGCTCCCGCCGGGCTGACCATCGCGCATTGCCGCGCGCTCGGCCTCGATCTCGTCCCCGGCACCGGAATGCTGGCGGCCTGCGTGCCCGGGACGTTCGACGCCTTGATGCTGATGCTCGAGCGGCACGGCACGATGAGCCCGCGCGACGTCCTCGCCCCGGCGATCCACTATGCCCGCCATGGCCATCCGATCGTGGAGCGGGCCGCCGCCACGATCGCGACCGTCGCCGAGCTGTTCCGCGACCATTGGACCACCTCGGCCGACGTCTACCTGCCGGGCGGCGCTGTCCCGGTGCCCGGCACCTTGTTCCGCAACCCGGCCCTCGCCGACACCTACGACCGCATCTGCCGTGAGGCCGAATCCGCCTCCGGCAACCGCGAGAAGCGTATCGCGGCGGCGCGGCGCGCCTGGTCGGAGGGTTTCGTCGCCGAGGCCATCGACGAGTTCTGCCGCCGTCAGGAGGTCATGGACGTCACGGGCCGCGCCAACCGCGGTGTGCTGACCGGCCAGGATATGGCACGCTGGCAGGCCAGCGTGGAGGCACCGGTGGGGCTCGACTACGGGCGCTACCGCGTGCTGAAGGCCGGGTTCTGGTCGCAGGGGCCCGTGGCGCTCCAGCAACTGGCCCTGCTCCGCGGCTTCGATCTCGACCGGCTCGATCCGACCGGGCCCGACTTCGTCCATCTCCTCGTAGAGGCCTCGAAACTGGCCTTCGCCGACCGCGAGGCCTTCTATGGCGACCCCGACCATGTGGCGGTCCCCGGCAAAACCCTGCTGTCTGAGGCCTACAACGAGGAGCGCCGCAAGCTCATCGGCGACACGGCCTCGACCGAGCTGCGCCCGGGCTCCATCCCGGGCTATGGCGCCGCCGTCGACCCCCGCTCGACCGATGCAGGCCGCGTCGCGGTCGGGTCGTCGGGCGCCGGCGAGCCTACGGTCGGGCGTCTCGGCACGTTCAAGGGCGATACGGTCCATTTGGACATCATCGACCGCGACGGCAACATGGTGGCGGCGACACCATCGGGCGGCTGGCTGCAATCCTCGCCCGTGATCCCCTCCCTCGGCTTCGGCCTCGGCACCCGCGCCCAGATGTTCTGGCTCGAGGAAGGACGACCCTCGAGCCTGGCGCCCGGCCGCCGGCCCCGGACCACGCTCAGCCCCACGTTGGCGTTGCGCGACGGCGAACCCTACCTCGCTTGGGGCACGCCCGGCGGCGACCAGCAGGACCAGTGGATCCCGCAATTCTTCCTGCGCCACGTCCATGCCGGGATGAACCTGCAGGAGGCGATCGACGCGCCAGCCTGGCATTCGGAACATTTCCCCTCGTCCTTCTGGCCCCGGCAATCGCGCCCGAACCGTCTCGTCGTCGAGAGCCGTCTGCCCGACGCCACGGTCGCGGAACTGCGCCGCCGCGGTCACGAGGTCGAGGTCGGCGATGCCTGGTCGGAAGGTCGCCTCGTCGCGGCCTCGCGCGACCCGGACGGCCTGCTCCGCGCCGCCGCCAACCCGCGCGGCATGCAGGGCTACGCGGCCGGACGATAGACCAGACATCATCCCTCACACGCTCTGCGGAAGACGGACCAACGGGAGGCTTCATGACTCACCACGACATTCCCCTCACCAACGACACCATGGTCTGGGGCACGCTCGACGCGGCGCAACCGCCCGTGCTCCGCGTCGCATCGGGCGACACCGTCACGCTGGGGTCGATCCCGGCCGGCGGCACGGCGAGTCTGCATCCCGATCCCGCCCGCGTGCCCGCCGCCTACCGGGCGGCTCTCGACGGTATGGTGCAGGGCATGGGCCCGCATTTCATGACCGGTCCGGTCTTCGTCGAGGGCGCCGAACCCGGCGACACGCTGCAGGTCGACATTCTCGACGTGACGGTCAGCCAAGACTGGGGCTTCGTATCGATCCTGCCGCTCCTCGGCACGTTGCCCGAGGAATTCACCGACTACGAGACGATCCATCCCGACGTCGACCATGCCCGGCAGGTCTGCGTCCTGCCCTGGGGTACCGAGATTCCGCTCGATCCCTTCTTCGGCATCATGACGGTGGCGCCGCCGGCCGCCTGGGGCCGCTGCGGCTCGTCGGTCCCTCGCGCGTTCGGGGGCAACATGGACAACAAGGAGCTGAAGGCCGGCACGACGCTCTACCTGCCGGTGTTCGCCCCGGGAGCGCTGTTCTCGGCCGGCGACGGCCACGGCGTGCAGGGCGACGGCGAGGTCTGCATCACGGCGCTGGAGACAGGCGTCACCGGCACGTTCCGCCTCACGGTCCGCAAGGACCTGCAGATCCAGCGGCCTTTCGCCGAGACCCCCACCCATCTCATGTCGATCGGCCTCGACGAGGATCTCGACGATGCCGCGCGTCAGGCCGTGCGCGAGATGGTCGACCACGTCTGCCGCCGCACCGCGCTCACCCGCAATCAGGCCTACATGCTCTGCTCCCTCGCCGGCGACCTCCGCGTCACGCAGCTCGTCGACGGCAACAAGGGCGTCCACATGATGCTGGCGAAGACGCTGCTCTGAGGACACGGGGCGGCCTTCGAACCACCCGACTGGGGTTGAGGACATGCGTACATCCAAGGTCGTCCACGTCGTCACCTGCCACGCGGAAGGCGAGGTCGGCGACGTCATTGTCGGTGGCGTGGCGCCTCCGCCGGGCGCGACGATCTGGGAGCAGGCACGCTGGATCGAAGCGGACAACGGGCTGCGGACCTTCGTTCTCAACGAACCCCGCGGCGGCGTCTTCCGGCACGTGAACCTTCTCGTGCCGCCGAAAGACCCTCGGGCCCAGATGGGCTGGATCATCATGGAGCCGGCCGACACGCCGCCGATGTCGGGTTCGAACGCGATGTGCGTGGCGACCGTGCTTCTCGACACCGGTATCGCTCCGATGCAGGAGCCGCTGACCCGAATGAGTCTCGAAGCGCCGGGCGGCCTGGTCGAAGTCGAAGCGGAGTGTCGCGACGGCAAGGCGGAACGCATTCACATCCACAACGTGCCGTCCTTTGCCGACAGGCTCGGCGTCGCCATCGAGGTGGCCGGCATCGGCACGATCACGGTCGACACCGCCTATGGCGGGGACAGTTTCGTGCTGGTCGATGCGGGAGCGCTCGGGCTGGAGCTCACGCCCGATCAGGCCCGCGACATCGCCCGCATCGGCGTCAAGGTGACGGAAGCCGCCAACGAACAATTGGGCTTCTCGCATCCGGCGAACGATTGGAAGCACATCTCCTTCTGTCAGGTGACCGATCCCGTGATCGAGAAGGACGGGGTGCTCTGGGGCCGGAACGCCGTCGCCATCCGTCCCGGCAAGATCGACCGCTCTCCCTGTGGCACCGGTTGCTCGGCCAGAATGGCGGTTCTCCACGCGCAGGGGCGGATGACGGTCGGTGATCGCTTCGTCGGGACCTCGCTCCTCGACACCGAGTTCCACTGCCGCCTCGCCGCCGAGACCGAGGTCGGGGGGCGGCCCGCCATCAGTCCGATTATCTCGGGGCGCGCCTGGATCATCGGCACCCAGCAACTCATGATCGACCCCGCCGACCCATTCCCGGCCGGCTACCGGCTCTCCGACACTTGGCCGATGGATGGTTGAAAGCCCATCCAGGATGTCTGGGCTCATGTAGATGCAAATACGGCCATGCGCCTGAGCAGGTGGCCCGAGGCATCAGGGCCGGCGTGGCCTCGATGATCCACGCCCACCTCAGACGTTCGCCGTTCAACCCCTGGATGTCGATCACTCGCTTTCTGGCGCGCAGGAGCCCGCCAGCGTATGGTGATTTCGAGATTGGGGATCGTGACCATGGGTGGACCTGACGTCTCGTACCGCTCTCGTGCGACCGTTGAGATCGAGTGGCAAGCCGACCGACCGCTCTCCCCGCGATAGCGGTCGATCCGGTCCGTTCCTTCTGGGTTATCCATAGCGAGCGGAAGAGGCCGGTCGACCCGGCCGCTACATCTTTCTCCGCGCGTGAGCCCTCAGCGAACGCCCGCTGTCGTGCGTTTCTGTTCGAGCCTCTCGGTCCCGCTCCCCATCGCACTCAGATCTGCCAGCACCAGACTGCTCAGACCGAGCTCCGAGATGACACGCACATCCCCGCCCGTGGCGCATCGCTTGCCGACGCCGCGATCGAGGCAGTCCGAAGCCGCACCGCCTGGGCCTGCTCTGCCGACCCTGAACGCCGCAGCGAGATGCTCGTCGTCGCCGATCCACTCTGTGCCGCGCCCCTTCCACCTTGGAAATGGAATTCTTCAAATCTATGCCGCGAGGTTTCTTAGAAGAGTTCCGGTTTTTCGCTGTCCGGTAAATTCTCCTTGTTCCGCCCAGCCGAAACCATCTAGGGGTCCTCGGCAAGAGGACAGTCAACGCGCAGATTTCAGCCGAGTCTAAGCTCGCACATCGACGCAAGAAACTTCCGATCAAACGCTTTCATCGTTGGGTTGCCGCTGCGCAGGCGCAGGTGGCGGCTCGATGCTATTCCGTCGTGTGAGATGTGCCGTCCGATGTTCGAAGCTCTTGACCACCGCCCCCGTCGCGATGTCGCTTGCCGGCGGCAAGAGCCGAAGCCGATCACGATGCTGGGCCAGGCCGCGCCGAGGCTGCTGGCGGGCTGTGCCGCGGCGGCTCTCCTCGCCGCGGGCTCGATGAACCCGGCCCTCGCGCAAGCCGCCCCGGCGGCGGGCGGGACCGTGGTCCAACTCGATCCCATCGAGGTCCGCGGCCCGGGCAAGACCGGCACCGCCTACCAGGCCGCCACCGGTCCGGTGCAGGGCTTCACCGCCACGCAGAGCACGGCGGCGACCAAGACCGGAACGCCCCTCGCCCGGACGCCGCAGGCCATCTCGGTCGTCGGCGCGCAGCAGATCGAGGCGACCCGCTCCTCGTCGGTACCCGAGGCGCTGCGTTATACGCCCGGCGTGCGAACCGACAGCTTCGGCTTCGATCCCCGCAACGATTGGTTCCTGATCCGCGGCTTCACGGCTCAGGATACCGGCTATTTTCTCGACGGACTGCAGCTCTTCTCGACCGCTTTCGGCACCTTCAAGGTGGAACCCTGGGGGCTCGAACGGATCGACGTGCTGCGTGGGCCCTCGGCGGCGCTCTACGGCGGCTCCGGCCCCGGCGGGCTCATCGACGCCATCTCCAAGCGCCCGACCTCCGTACCCTTCCATAAGATCGAAGTGGGCGTGGACAATTTCGGCAATGCCTACGGGGCTTTCGACCTCAGCGGCCCGGTGGCGGCCGGCAGTCCCTGGTCCTATCGCCTGACCGGCCTCGGCCGTGCCGGCGGCACCCAGGTCGACTTCACCGATTTCGACCGCGGCTTCATCGCCCCGAGCCTCAGCTATCGGCCGGATGGCGCCACCACCCTGACCTTCCTCGGCCAGTATCAGCGCGACTTCACCAACGGCGAGAACTTCCTGCCCTACCAGGGCAGCGTCCGGCCGGCTCCCTATGGCCGCATCTCGCCGAGCGCCTTCACCAGCGACCCGGCGATCGACAAGTTCCAGCGCGAACAGGCCTTCGTGGGCTACGCGTTCGAGCACAGCTTCGCCAACAACGTGACGGTGCGGCAGAACTTCCGCTACTCCTATCTCGATATCCACGACCAGACCGCCTATGGCGTCGGCTATGCGTCGGCGCCGACCGCGACATCGGCCGAACTGGCGCGTTTCAACTTCATCACGACGCCGCGTGTCCACGAGATCACGGTCGACAACCAGGCCCAAGCGAGCTTCGACACGTTCGCCGCCAGCCATACGCTGCTGCTCGGCGTCGACTACAAGCATTACCAGCTCGACGACAACCAGGGCTTCGCCTCGGCGCCGTCCTTCAATCTGCTCAACCACAACTACAACGTCGTCACGGCCTCTCCGACGAGCCGATACCTGCTGGCGACCGATATCCAGGACCAGCTCGGTCTCTACGCCCAGGACCAGATCAAGCTCGGCCGTGTCGACGTCACGCTGAGCAGCCGCGAGGACCTGGTCGACACCAGCATGGACAACAAGCTGTTCCCGGGGCTGAGCACCGAGAACGACCCGAAGCGTTTCACCGGCCGCGCGGCGGCGCTCTACGAGACCGACTATGGGCTGAACCCCTATGTCGCTTATTCGACCTCGTTCAACCCGGTGCTGGTCACCAACAGCGCCACTCAGCAGCTCCTGCGGCCGGAAACGGGCGAGCAGGAGGAGGTCGGGCTGAAGTATCAGGCGCCGACGCTGCCCATCACGGCCTCGCTCGCCCTGTTCAACCTGACCCGGTCGAACGTCCTGACCACCGATCCCACCAATTCGCTGAACACGATCCAGACCGGCGAGGAACGCTCGCGCGGCATCGAATTCGACACGACCGCGACCCTGGCGGAAGGGCTCAAGGCCGTCGGCGCCTTCACGGCCTACAGCATCCAGAACACCAAGGACCTCAACACCGGCATCATCGGCAAGACCCCGGCCGCCACGCCCGAGATGCTGTCCTCGCTGTTCCTCGACTATACGATCCCGGATGGCGCCTTCCGCGGTGTCGGCTTCGGGGCCGGCGAGCGTTACACCGGCGGCTCCTATGCGGATCAGCTCAATCAATACAAAGTGCCGGACTACTGGCTGACCGACGCGGCCCTGCATTACGAGCGTGACGGTTACCGTGCCGCCCTCAACGTGCAGAACCTGTTCGACAAGACCTACGTCGGCTCCTGCTCATCGGTCTCGGCCTGTTTCTATGGCGATCGCCGGCGCATCACGGCCTCGTTGAGCTACACGTGGTGACAGAAGCCGCGTTCCTGTCGGCCCGCGACCTCGCGTTCCGGGCCGGCGGTCGCCTGCTGCTGGGACCGGTGAAGCTCGATGTCGCGCCGGGCCTCGTGCATGCCGTCATCGGCCACAACGGGTCCGGAAAGTCGACGCTGCTGAAGCTGCTGGCGCGCCAGCTCGCCCCGACGGCCGGCGAGGTGCGGCTCGAGGGATCGCCGGTGGCGCGGCTCGGCGCGCGCGCCTTCGCGCGGCGCGTCGCCTATCTCCCGCAGGACCCGCCGACCCGGACGGGACTGACCGTCCGCGAACTCGCCGAACACGGCCGCTTCCCCTGGCATGGCGCGCTGGGGCGCATCGGGGCGACCGACCGTGACGCCGTGACGGCGGCGCTCGCCGCCACCCGGCTCATCCCCTTCGCCGACCGCATGGTCGATGCGCTCTCGGGCGGCGAACGCCAGCGCGCCTGGATCGCCATGCTGATCGCCCAGGGCGCCGACGCGCTGCTGCTCGACGAGCCGACCTCGGCCCTCGACCTCGCGCACCAGATCGACGTGCTCGGGACATTGCGCGGCCTCGCACGCTCGCGCGCCGCCGCCGTGGTGCTGGTGCTGCACGACATCAACATGGCGGCGCGCTTCTGCGACCGCATCACGGCTCTGCGCAACGGCGCCGTTGTGGCCGATGGGCCACCCGGCGCCATCATGCGGCCAGAGGTGCTCGAAGAGGTCTACGGCCTGCCGATGGCGGTGCTGGGCCGCGACGGCGACGGGCCCTTGCTGGGCATCCCGGCATGAGCCTGGCCCTCCCGTCGCGGCGGACATTCGTCGCGGGCGCGCTGGCGCTCGCCACCGGACCGGTCCGCGCCGAAAGCGCTTCGCCCCGCGTGGCGGCGCTCGATTGGACTCTGGCGTCCGCCTGCCTGTCGCTCGGCATCGTCCCGGCCGGCGTCGCCGAACGGCGGCTCTACGCCCGCTGGGTCCGGGACCCGGCCCTGCCGGCCTCCGTCGCCGAACTCGGCCTGCGCACCGCGCCGAGCCTCGAGGGCCTGGCGGGTCTGAAGCCCGATCTCATCCTCATCAATGCGCTCGACGAACCGCTGCGGCCGCGGCTCGAGCGGATCGCCCCGACGCTGTCCTTGCCGATCTACGGGCTGGAACGCCGTCCTCTGGCTCTCGCGCAGGAATGCCTGCGCGACCTCGGCCGGCGGTTCGGGCGGGAAGCCGAGGCAGAAGCCGTACTGGCCGAAGCGGAGCGCAGCTTCGCGCATGGTGCCACCGCGCTGGCAGGAACGGCGCGCCGGCCGGTCGTGGTCTTCGCCTTCGAAGACGCGCGCCACATCCGCGTCTATGGCGTCGGCAGCCTGTTCGCCGACGTGCTCGGCCGCCTCGGCCTGCCGTCGGGCTGGACGGGTCCGACGAGCCCCTGGGGTACGGCACTGGCCGGCATCGAGGCCGTGGCGGCACTTGCCGGCACGGTGCTGGTGGCGGTCGAGCCCATCCCCACCGACGCCCGGGCGATGCTGGCCGGGGACGGGCTCTGGCCGTCTCTGTCGGCTAGTCGATCGGGCGCCCTGCTGACGCTGCCACCCGTCTGGGCCTATGGCGAGGTCGGCGCGGCGCGCCGTTTCGCCGACCTCCTGACCCCTGCCCTGCTCTCCGCCGGGGCTCGCCATGCGAGCTGACATCCGCCGGGCCTCACCGGCGCGGCTCACCGCGGCCCTGGCGGCGCTGGCGATCGCCCTGTCGCTCGCCTCGGTCTCGCACGCCCTGCCCCCGCGGCTCTGGACGACGGCGCTGCTGCATCCGGCCGCGGGCGACACGGCCGCCATCCTGTTCCATTTCGCCAGCCTGCCCCGGGCCGTGACGGCCTTCCTCTGCGGTGCGGCCCTGGCACTGTCCGGCACGGTGCTGCAGCAGGTGCTCGACAATCCCCTCGCCGCACCTTCCACGCTGGGCGTCTCGGCCGGGGCCGAACTCGCCTTGGTGGCGGCGACGCTCTGGGCGCCGGACACGCTCGGCCTTCTCGGCCGCGACGCCATCGCCACGATCGGATCCGTGGCGGCCGCCGCGGCCGTGCTGCTCGTGGCGGGCCGTCGGCTGGCGCCGACGCGCGTGATCCTCGCCGGGCTCGTGGTCGGTCTTTTCGCGGCGGCTTGCGGCACGGCCCTGAAGCTGCTCGATCAGGAGGAGGTCGGCGCGCTCTATCTCTGGGGTGCCGGCTCGCTCGACGGCACCGACTGGTCGACCGTCCAGGCCTTGCTGCCGCGGCTCTGCCTATGCGCGCTCGGGACGGCTCTCCTGGTTCGGCCCCTTGGGCTGCTGAGCCTGGCCGAGGGTCAGGCCCGAAGTCTTGGCGTCGCCGTCGGGCCGATCCGGGCCGCGGCGCTCGGCGTCGCGATACTGCTGGCGGCGAGCGTCACCTCGGCGGTCGGGGTCATCGGCTTCGTCGAGATCGCCGCTCCCGCGCTGGCCCGCGCCGCCGGGGCGCGGCGTTTCGGCGCCCGGGCGATCCATGCCTCGCTCATCGGTGGGTTCCTGCTGGTGCTGGTCGATGCGGCCACGCGCGCCCTCTCCGACAAGACGGGCCTGACGCTGCCCACCGGCGCCGCGACCGCGCTGCTCGGTGCCCCCCTGCTGCTGCTCTTCGCAGCCCGGTTGCGCGAGGGGCTCTCCGGCGGCGACGCCGAGACGTCTCCCTCGACGATCTTTGGCGGCAAGAGAGGGCCGCGCCTCGCCATGCTCGGCGTCGCCGTCGTGCTGGTCCTCGTCGCGGCGCTGGTGGTGGGCCGGAGCGGATCCGGCTGGTCGATCCTCGGGCGAGGCGCCGATCTCGCGCTCGTAATGGACTACCGCCTGCCGCGCAGCCTCGCGGCCCTCGGGGCCGGCGCCCTGCTCGGAGCCGCCGGGGCCTTGTTGCAGCGCCTCACCGGCAATGCGCTGGTCGGCCCGGAGACGCTCGGTCTCGGCGCCGGCGCGGCCTGCGGCTTCGCCGCCGCCCTGCTTCTCGTGGCGACGCCGAATTCGGCGATACTTCTCGGCGCCGGCGCGATCGGAGCCGGCGGGGTTCTCGCAGGTCTGGCCGTCTTCTCCGCCCGGGGCGGCTTTGCGCCCGGGCGACTGCTGCTCGTCGGCGTGACACTCGGGGCCGCACTCCAGGCCGGGCTTGGCGCCGTGCTGGCGCTCGGCGATGCGCGCTCGACGCAGCTTCTCGCCTGGATGGCCGGCAGCACCTATGGCGTCGGCCTTGTCGGCGCCACGGTGGCGCTCGGCCTCGCCGCCCTGCTCTGCCCGGCCGCCATGCTGCTTGGCCGCCTGCTCGACACGCTGTCGCTCGGACCCGCCGTGGCGCGAGCCCTCGGCGTCCCGCTGGGCCCGACGCGCGGCCTCGTGGCGCTGCTGGCTGCCCTGATGACCGCCGCGGCGGTCATGACCGTCGGGCCGCTGACCTTCGTGGGACTGCTCGGCCCCCAGATCGCGCAGCGCCTCGGCCACCGACGCGGTGCGGCGGGCATCGCCGGCGCCGCGCTCGCGGGCGCGCTCGTGATGGCGGCAGCCGACCTCCTCGGCCGCATCGTGGCGGCGCCCTTCGAGATCCCCGCCGGCCTCGTGGCCGCCGTGATCGGCATTCCTTTCGTCCTGGCGCTGTTCGGCGTCGCCCGTCCCAGGAGCATCGCGTGACCCTTCATCCCTATCCGCCCGGCGCGCGCCGGGTCACGGTGAGAACCTCCGAGCGCCTCACCCCGACGATGCGGCGCATCACCTTCGGCGGCGACGGTCTCATCGGCTTCGCGCTCGAGCCCGACGCCTGGGGCCCTTACGTCAAGCTCCTGATCCCGCGCGCCGGGGAGGCGCCATGCCGCCGCACCTACAGCGTGCGCGCCTTCGATGCCGCGGCCCTGACGCTCACGGTGGACATCGTGCTGCACGAGCCACGCGGCGTCGCCTCCTCCTGGGCCATGTTCGCCGGGCCGGGCGACGAGGTCGGGGTGATGGGCCCCGGCGCCGTCAGGGTCGATGCCGGGGCGGGTCGGTTGATCCTCGCCGGCGACCATTCGGCCCTGCCCGCGATCGCCTTCACGCTGGAGCGGCTACCCGTCGACGCGCGCGGCCAGGCCTTCATCGCGCTGGGCGACCGCGCCGACCGGCAGGCCCTCGTGGCGCCACCGGGCATGGAATTGTGCTGGCTCGACGGGGACGAGGCGCTCAACGAGGCCGTCGCCGGTGCCGACTGGCCGAGCGACGGCGCCGTGACGCTTTGGGCCGGGGCGGAAGCCGCAACCGCGCGCAGGCTGAGGTCCCATGCGCGAGGCGAGAGACGGCTGGGACAGGATCGCTGCGCGGTCCTCAATTACTGGAAGCGCGGCAAGCCCGAGGGAGCCTTCGGCTATGTGGAATGATCGCCCGGGTCTCATCGCGACCGGATCCGTGGTCCTGAGTCTCCTCTCCACGGCGGCCCTGGCCCAGGCTGCGCCCGCCGATGCTTCCGCGGCTTCAACCTCCGTGGTTCAGCAGATCGCCACCTCCCTCCCGAGCGACCTGTCGCCCTGGGCGATGTTCAGCCATGCCGACATCGTGGTGAAGGTGGTCATGGTGGGATTGGCGCTGGCCTCGGTCTTCACCTGGACGGTGTGGATCGCCAAGGGCAGCCTGCTGATGGGCGCGACGCGGCGCCTCCGCGCCGCCGTCCGCAGCCTTGCCGGCGCGGAGAGCCTCGCCGAGGCCGCTCTGCCGTCGGGCTCCGCTTGGCAGCGATCGGGGCCCGTGGTGGCGTTGGTGGCAGCCGCACGGACCGAGGTCGAACGGTCGGCGGCATTGCCGGCCGAAGGGGTGCGGGAGCGCGCCGCCATGGCGCTGTCGCGCATCGAGGCGCGCGCCGCCCGCGCCATGGGGCGCGGCACGGGGATCGTCGCCAGCATCGGCTCGACGGCGCCCTTCGTGGGTCTGTTCGGCACCGTCTGGGGCATCATGAACAGCTTCGTCGGCATCAGCCAGGCCCACAGCAGCAGCCTCGCCGTGGTGGCACCGGGCATTGCCGAGGCCCTGCTCGCCACCGCGATCGGGCTCGTGGCCGCCATCCCGGCCGTCATCATCTATAACGGCTTCGCGCGTGCCATCGCGGGGTACCGGGCACTGCTCGGCGATGCCTCGGCCGAAGTGCTGCAGCACCTGTCGCGCGATCTCGACCGCCGCGACATCGGCCTTTTCGCCGCCCTGCCGCCTCTGCCCTCCCGCGCCGCGGAGTGACGCCATGGCAATGCGACTCGGCTCGAGCGACGACGACGATCTCGCCGAGATGGCCGAGATCAACGTCACTCCGTTCATCGACGTCACGCTGGTGCTGCTCATCATCTTCATGGTGGCGGCGCCTCTGTCGACGGTCGACGTTCCGGTGAACCTGCCGATGTCCAACGCCGCCACGCAGCCACGCCAGCCGGACCCTGTATTCCTCACCGTGGACCGCGACCTCGGCCTGCGGCTCGGCGAGACGCCGGTTTCGCGCGAGGGGCTCGGCCCGGCCCTCGCCGCCGCCACCGGAGGCGACCACGAGCGGCGCATCTTCCTGCGCGCCGATGCGGGCGTGCCCTATGGCGACCTGATGGGGGTGATGAACCTCCTGCGCGCCGCCGGCTCGGTCAAAATTGCTCTGGTCGGCCTCGAAGACCCGACCGGCGTGAGGCAACCGGAAGCCGCGAGAGCGGCCGCGCCTTGAGCCGCGACCATTCGCTTGATGCGGCCTTCGCCGGCGCGCTGCGGTGGGCCGGCGCCGGTATCGTCGTGGTCGGCCTGCATCTCGGCATCGG
>JAYVMK010000546.1:0-21143 GCA_043758995.1 Lichenibacterium sp.
GCGACGAGTTGGGATCACGCGGTGGAGATCACCCGCGGTCTCTACGACGATGCCCGTGCGGTGAGGCTCGGCGCCGACAAGTTCATGACCGACGGCCGCCATACCGGCACCGGCGGCGGCAACCACGTGGTGCTCGGCGGCTCGACGCCCAACGACTCGCCGTTCGTGCGGCGGCCGGATCTCCTGAAGAGCATCATCCTTTACTGGCAGCGCCATCCCTGCCTGTCGATGCTGTTCTCCGGCCTGTATATCGGCCCGACCAGCCAGGCCCCGCGGATCGACGAGGCGCGGCACGATGGCCTTTACGAGATGGAGGTGGCGCTCGCTCAAGTCCCCGGGCCCGATGAGCCGAACATCCGTCCCTGGATGGTCGACCGGCTGTTCCGCAACCTGCTCGTCGACGTCACCGGCAACACCCACCGTGCCGAGATCTGCATCGACAAGCTCTGGTCGCCGGACAGCGCCACGGGCCGGCTCGGCCTCGTCGAGTTCCGCGCCTTCGAGATGCCGCCGGACGCCCGGATGAGCCTCGCCCAGCAGCTGCTGGTGCGGGCGCTGGTGGCGTGGTTCTGGCGGGAACCGCTCGATGGGCCGCTGGTCCGCTGGGGCACCACGCTACACGACAAGTTCATGCTGCCGCATTTCGTCGAGCGCGATTTCCTCGAGGTGCTGCGCGATCTCGAGGGCGCCGGCTATGCTTTCGATCCGCAGTGGTTCGATGCCCAACGCGAGTTCCGCTTCCCGCATTATGGAACGGTGGAGCGCGACGGGGTCTCGCTGGAGCTCCGCCGTGCCCTCGAACCCTGGCATGTGCTCGGCGAGGAAGGATCCTCGACCGGGACGGCGCGCTACGTCGATTCATCGGTCGAGCGGGTGCAGGTGAAACTGTCGGGCGCCACGCCGGGCCGCCACATCGTGCTGTGTAACGGCCGTCCGGTGCCGCTGGTCTCGACGGGCGTGGCGGGCGAGTCCGTGGCCGGCGTGAGGTTCAAGGCCTGGCAGCCCGCTCGCTCGATGCAGCCCTACATGCCGGTCCAGGCGCCTCTGACGTTCGACATCGTCGACACCTGGGCGCGCCGTTCGATCGGAGGCTGCACCTATCACGTGGCACACCCAGGCGGCCGGAACTACGACACGTTCCCGGTCAATGCCTTCGAGGCCGAGGCCCGCCGCCGAGCCCGCTTCACCGATCTCGGTCATACGAGCGGCACCATCACGGTGCCGCCCGAGGAGCGCGTCGGCGAGTTCCCGGTGACCCTGGACCTGCGCCGGCCCGCCTGGGTCTGAGACGACCGAACCCTTCTCCCAAGAAGCGGGAGAAGGGGACAGGGGCTTACGCCTCTCCGTAGATCTCGCGGGCACGCTGAACGCTGGGCCGCGCCATCATGCGCTGATAGTGCGCCGCGAGGTTGGGCGGTAGGGCCACGTCGACCTGCGGCGCCCAGCGCTCGCAGTAGAACAGTGCCGTATCGGCGATCGAGAAGGCCGAACCGCCCGCATAGGGCCTGCCTTCCATCTGCCGGTCGAGGATAGCGAGGCCCTGCTCGACCATGGCGAAGCCCTCCGCCTTGGTGCTCGATTGGCCGAGCCCGGCCTTGTGCAGCAGGTCCTTAGGTTCGAATTTCGCCGGCATGAAGATGCGCGCGAAGGCTTGGCCGTACAGCGTGCCGATCGCGTAATCCATGATCTCGACGGCCCGCACCCGGTCCTCGACGTCCTCGGGGATGAGGCGATGGTCGGGATGAGTCAGAGCCAGCCAGGTCGCAATGGCTCCGAATTCCGTCAAACGGGAGCCGTCGTCGCGGAGCAGCACCGGCACCTTCCCCTTGGGATTGACCGTCAGGAACGGCTCCCTTTCGGTCTCACCGCCCTCGACGTCGAGCTCCTCGAGATCGAACCGTGCTCCAACTTCCTCGAGCAGGATATGGATGCCGATCGCGCAGGTGTGTGTGCCCCAATAGAGTCTCACGTCCGATACCTCGCAGGGCCCGCCGGGGCCGATACGAGTGAACGGAGCGCGGCGGTCGGAGGTTCAGAACAGGTTTCGCAGGCCTAAGACGACGCCGTAGATGAAACTGGCGCTCAGCACGACGCCGATCGCTCCCGCCAGCATGCCCGTCAACACCAGCACGCCATCACGCTCGATCTGGCCGAGGCCGAAGAGGCAGACGGCGAGGCCGTAGGGCACCTGCCCTATCAGGGGCGCCGCCAGCAGCATGCCGATCGACAGGGTGAGAAGCAGGATGGCGCTGAGCAGCGAGGCCGTGCGCTGATCGAAGATGCCGAGCCGCGGTCGTGACCAGCGCTCCAGCACGCTGACGACCGGCAACGCGCGTTTGACGGCGCGCAGGATGTCGGTCCGCGCCACCGACCCCCGCAGGACGACACCGGGGAACCAGGGCTCGGGACGCCGCACCAGCATCTGCAGGGCGATCATAATGAGGAGCAGCGACGAGATCGTCGGGATCGGCGGCGGCATGGGAAGGCAGTTCGGCAAGCCGAGCAGCACGACCAGGATCGCGAATGAGCGCTCGCTCAGAATAGCGAGGATCTCTCGAAAGCTGATACGCTCCTCAGGCTCGGCAGCGAGCAGAACGAGAACCTGGGACAACCGCATCTGAAACGTCGAGGCCTTTGCGCTGGACAGGCGGCCCACACCTAATGCCCCGCGCGCTGAAAAGGAAGCGCATGGACGCGCTTTAGCCGCCGGTGCCCCCGCTTCGGATTGAACGGCAGTGCATTTCAGGCTCCGGTCACCGCAGCCGCCTAGACGCGAGCCGAAGGTGCGCCGCGGTCTACGGCTGGCGACCGCACATTATGACGGTGGCAAGCCGCCTGCTTCGGCGAGCCCCAGGTGCCGTCGCAGGAAGCTCATCAGCAGGGGATCGCGATAGTTCTGGATCAGCAGGTCGGCACCCTGGGCCTTGAGCCCGTTCTCGTCGAGCGGCGAGGCGACACCCACCACCCGAAGGCCGGCCGCCTTGGCGGAAGCCAGCCCCGAGCCTGAATCCTCGAAGGCGACGGTGCGGGCCAAGTCTCCGCCGATCGCCGCCGCTGCTTTGAGGTAGGGCATGGGGTGCGGCTTCGGCTTCTCGACCTCGTCTCCCGCCACCACGGTCTTGAACCGCGAGCGGATCTTCAGCGCCTCCAGCACCAGTTCGGCATTGGCGCGCGGCGCGTTGGTGACGACCGCGTAGGGAATGCCTTCCGCGTCGGCCCAGTCGAGGAGGTCCATCAGCCCATCGGACGCCGACACATCGGTCACCAGCGACCTGTAGCGCGCCTCCTTGTCGTCCATCAGTCCCGCGTGGTGTTCCTGGGCCACGTGGGGCAGGAAATGCGCCGCGATGGCGTGGTTGGGGTGCCCCATGATGAACTGTCGATAATCCGCCCAGCTCAGCTCGACGCCATGCGGCGACAGAATGGTCTGGAAGGCCGAGAAATGGAGATGCTCGGTGTCGACGAGCGTCCCATCCATGTCGAAGAGGAGGGCTGAGGTCATGGCGCCGATCCTAAAGGCGAGGGTCGGCTTTGGCGAGGACGGACCGGAAGCGGCCCGCCGTCATTGGGAGCGGAGCGAAGCAACCCAGGACCGATGTGAGCCGCAACGCGGCCAGGCTTCGCGGGCTCGCCCGATCCTGAGCGCGGCGGCCGGGTTGCTTCGTCGCTGCGCGCCTCGCAATGACCTCGGGGAGGCGATCACCGCCGCAGGAACGGTGCCATGCCCTGGCGCGCCAGGAGGTCGGCACGCTCGTTCTCGGGGTGGCCGGCGTGGCCCTTGACCCAGTGCCAGCGGACCTTGTGGCGCGCCGTCGCTTCGTCGAGTTCCTGCCAGAGCTCCATGTTCTTCACCGGGTTCTTGTCGGCGGTGCGCCAGCCGTTGCGCTTCCAGCCCGCCATCCAGCCCGTGATGCCGCCGCGCACATATTGCGAGTCGGTGTAGAGGTCGACGTCGCTGGGCTCGTCGAGCGACTTCAACGCCGTGATGGCGGCCATCAGCTCCATGCGGTTGTTGGTCGTGTCGGCCGCGCCGCCCTTGAGATCGCGGTCGGCGCCCGCGAAGCGCACGATGGCGCCCCAACCGCCGGGTCCTGGATTGCCCGAGCAGGCGCCATCGGTCCAGATCGTGATCGTGTCGGTCATCGGAGTCCGTAGGTTGCGGCGGTGTCGACCGTGCGGTGGAACCGCAGCTTGCCGAGATATTCGAGCGGATCCTTGGGCCTCACCAGGGCGCCCGGGGGAACGTTGAGCCAGTCGACGAGCCGGGTCAGCATGAAGCGCAGTGCCGCGCCCCGCGCCAGGATCGGCAGCGCTTTGGCCTCCTCCGCCGCGAGCGGCCGGACGGCGCAGTAGCCATCGAGCATGGCTTGCCCGCGGGCCGGATCGAAGCTGCCGTCGGGCGCGAAGCACCAGGCGTTCAGGCAGACCGCGACGTCGTAGGCGAGGCTATCCGTGCAGGCGAAGTAGAAATCGATCAGCCCCGACAGGCGATCGCCGAGGAAGAAGACGTTGTCGGGGAAGAGATCGGCGTGGATCACGCCCTCGGGCAGCCCGCGGGGCCAGCGCGCCGCGAGGAGGCTCAGTTCCTCCGTCACCAGCGCGGTCAGTCCGGGCGCCACGCCATCGGCGGCAGGACCGGCCCCGGCGAAGAGTGCCGGCCATGCGTCGATCGACAATCCGTTAGGCCGGCGCATGGTGAAATCCGCGCCGGCGCGATGCAGCTCCGCCAGGGCGCGGCCGAGCGCCCCGCAATGCTCCACGCCGGGGCGTTTGATCCAAACACCGTCGAGGAAGGTCACCATCGCGGCCGGACGACCGACCAGTGTGCCGAGCGCGTCGCCGTTGCGGTCTCGCACCGGCCGAGGGCAATTCAGCCCACGCGACGCCAGATGATCCATGAGCTCGATGAAGAACGGCAGGTCGGCGGCGGCGACGCGCTTCTCGTACAGCGTCAGGATGAAATTGCCGCGCTCCGCATGGACGAAGTAATTGGTGTTCTCGACGCCCTCGGCGATGCCCTTGCAGGACAGCAGACCTCCGACGTCATAGCGGCCCAAAAATTCGGACAGGTCGGCGTCGGAAACATCGGTGTAGACGGCCATCGGGCATCCCGGGGTGAGGTGCCGTTTGGTAGCGGCGGCCTCCGGTCCGGTCAAACCGGCGCAGTCACTGGGCCGATGCTGCGGATGTGCCGGCCACGGCGCGAGCAAGGCCGTCCTGCGCCGCGACGTTGCCGGGCTCGATGGCCAGTGCGGCATCGAAGTCGGCAAGGGCCAGTGCGGGCCGGTTGCTCGCCAGTTGCTCCTTCGCCCGGCGCACCAGAGCCCAGACGGCGCTAGGATCGAGGGCCAGTGCGTCCGTCATGCTGGCGATGGTCCACTCCCGCCGCGACGTGGACGAAGGCTCGACGGTGGGCTGGCCCGCCATTCGAGCTTTTACGGCATCCCGGGCTCGCCTGGCTTCGTCGTCGTCGGGCTGGCTCCGCAGCAGCGCCTCGTAGTCGGCGAGTGCGGCCTCGAGCCGGCCCGCCTTACGATGTTCCAGCGCGCGGTCGAACAGCGCCATGAGGTCGGAGGGGTCGATCGCCAGGGCGGCATCGTAATCCGCCATGGCGCCCGCGTGATCGCCGAGCGCCAGCCTGATGTTGGCCCGGCTCACCAAGGCATCGGCGTCCTTCGGCCGGAGCTTCAAAAGCGCGTCGTAAGCCGCGATCGCCAGGGTATAGGAGCGTTCGCCGCGATAGGCCAAGGCGAGGTTGACCCAGGCGGCGTCCATCGACGGGTCGAGTGCCGTTGCCCGACGAAGGTCTGGGATGGCGGCCTCGTGGTCGCCGTGGTTCTCCAGCAGCAGACCGCGATCGCTCAAGGCCGCGGGATCGTCCGGCTTCAGCGCCAGGGCATGGTCGAAGTCCGCCTTGCCGAGATCGAAGGCTCTCAACTTTCCATAGACGATACCTCGGTCCACCAGCGGCTTCGGGTCGTCCGGCCTGAGGCGCACCAGCGCCGTCTGGGCCTTGAGCGAGGCCGCGAGATCTCGCCGCCGCTCGGCCAGCGCAACGCGACTGCGCCAGAACGCGACATCGTCTTCGCCGAGCCGCTCAGCCTCGGCCAGATCCTTCTCTGCGGCGTCGTCCTCACCCATTGCGGCTCGGATCCGGCCGCGCAACGCCCAGCCCGCTGCCCCTTCGGGGGACAGGCGTACCGCCTGATCCGCATCGGCGAGAGCCGCGTCGTGATTGACGAGCTTCAACAGCAGTTCGGCGCGAACGAACCAGGAGGCTGCCACATCGGGCGACAGGGAGATCGCGACCGCAAAATCGGCGAGGGCCTCGTCCTTGCGCCCGAGTGCCTCGTAGGCGAGCCCGCGATCGACATGCCACGCGTCGGATTTCGGATCCAAGCGGATGGCCTCGCCATAGTCGGCGAGCGCTCCGTCGAAATCGTTCCGCCGCTTGCGCAGGATGGCGCGTCCGCCAAAGGAACCGGCATCGGCGGGATCCAGGGCGATCGCACGAGCGTAGTCGGTCAGCGCATCGTCCCATCGCTCCAGATCGCGCTCTTCTCTGGCCCGATTGCGGATCCAGCTCGCGTTGTCGGGCGCACGGTCGATCGCCTCTCCGAGAGCCACGATCGCGCGAGAGGGATGGCCCAACTCTCGCTCGGCCCGCGCCAGGCCAGCGTAGCCGCTGGCGTCATCGGGTTTCAGCACACGATAATGGTCGAAGTCCGCCAGGGCGTTGATGGTGTCGCCTCTAGCGAGATACATGAGCCCGCGGTCGTAAAGTGCCTCCGGCGTCTCGGGCGCCAGCGCCAACGCTCGTCCGTAGGAGACGAGAGCCTCGTCGGACCGGTGTGTATCGCCCTGAGCGATGGCAAGGTCGACCCAGTAGGCGGCCTCGTCCGGATGAGCCCGCGTCAGCATTCGGAAGTCCGCCAGGGCTCCTTCGGCATCGCCCTTCTTGATGCGCAAATCGCCTCGTTTCGCCCGGATCAGGTCGTCCTCGGGGCGGCTCGCGAGCGCCGCATCGTAGCTGGCGAGAGCATCCGCGGCTCGACCAAGGCGCTCCAGCACCTCGGCGCGGCCGCAAAGGTCTTCCGTGTTCCCCGGCCGCATGGCCAGCGCGGCGTCGTAGTCGACGAGCGCATCCGCCGAAAGGCCCTTACCGGCCAGCATACCCGCGCGCCGGTTCCGAATCGCAGCGTTCGCGGGATCGAGGCGAACAGCTTCCTCCAACTCCGCTCGGCCCTCCGCCAGATGGCCGGTCGCTGCCAAGACCACGCCGAGCTCTCCTCTGGCCTCGGCCATGCGTGGCTCGGCCGCCACGGCCCGTTTGGCAAGATCAAGCGCGCCTGCCGGATCCCCGTCGAGGTGCATGAACGCAGCGGTGAGAAGAATGCGGGCATCTGTCGGCGTCGAGGCGACCGCGCGGTCGATGGCCCGGTGCGCGCCGTTGCTGTCGTCGTTTCGGTGCGCCTGGACGGCCTGGACGAAGCTCTCCGCAGCCGATCCGGGCGGCACGGCCAGCGCGGGATCGTCCGCCGACAGAGGCTCCGCCGGAACCGCGTCGGGCGACGCCAGCGCCCGGTCGACGAGCGCATAGAAGCGAGGGTCGAGGCCCCGCGCATCGTCGAGGGCGATGCGCGACTCGGCCATTCGCCCGAGGCGTCGCAGGATCATGGCGCGATTGTAGCAGTCGACAGGATCGAGTTGCTGCCGGTCCGCGGCCTCGTAGTCCGCCAGAGCTCCGGCATCCCAACCGCGAGCGTAGCGCAGGTCGCCCTGGCCGATCAGTGCCTCGACATAGCCGGGCGCGATGGCCAGCGCGATGTCGAAGTCCACCGCGGCCGCGTCGGTTTCGCCGCGAGCCATGAGAAGGTGCCCTCGCTCGGCCCGAAGGCCGGCATCGCCCGGGGCGAGGGCAATGGCGCGCCCAAGGTCGGCGACAGCCTCGGCCGCATGGCCGGTCGAACGCTCCAGGTCGGCGGCCTCGCGCCAGCCCGCCGGGTCGGCAGGATCGCGCTCCCCCGCAGCGACGAAAGCCGCGACGGCGTCAACGTCTCGGCCGAGCCGTCTCAAAACGCTTCCGCGCAACAAGAGCGTCCCGCCCGTTTCGGGGAAAAGGCCAGCGAGACGGTCGAGATCGGCGAGCGCTCCGGCATTGTCGTCGGCAGAAGCGCGCAGAAACGCCCGCGGCAGCAAGGCGTCGGCGTGCGCGGCGTCCAGGCGAAGCGCCTGATCGAGATCGGCGAGAGCCGTCAGTTCCTCGCCTGCAAGACGGTGCGCCTCGGCCCGAGCGATAAGTGCGTCGACGCGCTCCGTCATGGGCAGACTGGACTCGGCCCGCACGCCGGCGACGCCGAACCAGGCGAGCATTGCGACGCTGAGACAGCGTGTGAGCCGGACCACCATGACGGCACCCGAACGAAAAAGGACGGCCCTTGCGGGACCGCCCTCGATGCTATGTCGGATTGACCTCCGCCCTCAAGCGGATTCGACTATCGATTGTAAGCGCGCTGGCCTTACTGAACCGCGCCGACCGCCATCGGCTCCTGGATGGCGCGCAACTCGCGCGGCAACGGGAAGAACATGGTCTCCGTCACGGTGGCGACGGTCTCGACTTCGATCGTGTAGCGTTCCGCGAAAGCGTCGATGATCTCCTCGACCAGGACCTCCGGGGCCGAGGCTCCGGCCGTGATGCCGATGGTGCGGAGGTCACCGAGCGGCGCCCAATCGATGTCCGAGGCGCGCAGCACGAGTTGGCTGTTCCGGCAGCCGGCCCGCTCCGAGACCTCCTTCAGGCGCTGAGAATTCGACGAATTGGCCGAGCCGACCACCAGCATCGCATCCACCGAGTGAGCGATCTGCTTCACGGCGTCCTGACGGTTGGTCGTCGCATAGCAGATGTCTTCCTTGTGAGGGCTGACGATCTCGGGGAAGCGCAGCTTCAACGTCTCGACGATTCCCTGCGTGTCGTCGACCGAGAGCGTGGTCTGCGTCACGAAGGCGAGCTTCTTCGCCAGGAACTCCGGCGTGGCCTCGTCGGCCAAACGATGCACGTCGGCGATATTCTCCACCAGGATCACGGCGCCGTCCGGCAACTGGCCCAGCGTGCCCACCACTTCGGGATGGCCGGCATGGCCGACCAGGATGATCGTGTGGCCGCGACGATAATGAAGCTCGGCCTCGCGATGCACCTTGGTGACCAGCGGGCAGGTGGCGTCGATGGCGAAGAACTTGCGGGCGCTGGCCTCGAGCGGAATGGCCTTGGGCACACCATGGGCCGAGAAAATCACCGGCGCGTCGGTCGCCGGAATCTCGTCCAACTCCTCGACGAAAATGGCGCCTTTCTTCTTCAGCGACTCGACCACGTATTTATTGTGCACGATTTCATGCCGCACGTAGACCGGAGGACCGTAGATCGACAGGGCCTGCTCCACCGCATCGATGGCGCGGATCACGCCGGCGCAGAAGCCCCGGGGCGCGCAGAGAAGGACTCGCAGCGGCGGTTTGGTCATCGATCTTTTCCGGGCATCATGTAGCGGGAGTTTTTGCGGGAACGAGACGCGAGGGTCAAGTCGACGCTCCGTCTCACCTGTAACTTTGCGTCTTCGGTTTCACCTGGTGATCGAGCAGAGACGAGTGAAGAGGCGACCGAGGGCCGCGGTACGATTTCCGACGTCGCGCGGTTCGCGAACCGCCGATCCGGGCTACAGACGGGCGCCAGCCGCGGAGCCGGCGGGAGCCGAACCGAATATCATGACGAGTCTTCTCGACAATCCAAGGGCGGGCGATCCCGAAACACTGCCGCATGGCGCCGAATCCGTCGCCACTCCTGGCGAAGCCTTGGCTCCGAGCGACTTGGCGTCGAAAGACCCGGCCTCGAAAGACTTGGCCTTCAAGGCCCGGTTCACCCGCGGTTCGGTGCTTCGGCACGTGCTGGTGATGACGGGAACCGGTGCCGTCGGAACGCTGTCGATCTTCGTCGTCGACCTTCTGTCCCTGATCTACGTGTCGCGCCTTGGCGCCACGCAACTCAAGGCGGCGGTGGGTTTCGCCACGCAGGTCATGGTCTACCCCATCGCCATCAACATCGGCATAACCATCGCCATCACGGCGGCGGTGTCGCGGGCGCTCGGTGGCGATCATCGCGCGCGGGCTCGCCGCATCGCTGCGTCGGGGCTGCTGATCACCGCCCTGCTCAGCGCCGTCGTGGCAATGGTCATGCTGGCCAGTGCCGGTCGGCTGCTCTCGCTCTTCGGTGCGCAGGGCGAGGCGCGCGACGTCGCGGCGCGGTTCCTCGAGATCGCCCTCCCCGGCAACGTGCCGTTCGCGATCGGAATGGCGCTGTCCGGCGTGCTGCGGGCCGTCGGGGATGCTCGGCGCGCCATGTATGTGACGCTGACGGGCGCCGTTGCTGTGGCGATCCTCGATCCCGTACTGATCTTCGGGCTGCATCTCGGGATCTATGGCGCCGCGATCTCGACGCTGTTGTCGCGTTTCGTGTTGCTGGGGATCGGCCTTCATGGCGTCGGTCGCATTCACGGCCTGCTGCAATGGCCGCGGCTCCGCTGCCTCAAGCTCGATACCGGCATCCTCGCCGCCGTGGCCCTGCCCGCAGTGGCCGCCAACCTCGCCACGCCCTTCGGCAATGGATACGCGCTCCACATCTATGCTGGCTACGGCGATGCCGCCGTGGCGGCTTCCGCCGTCATCGACCGGATCGTCTACGTGGCATTCGCGGTCGTCTTCGCCCTCACGGGCGCAGTCGGCCCGATCCTGGGGCAGAATCTCGGGGCTCGCCTCTACCCGCGCGTCAAGGAGACGATGACGCGGTGCTTCACCGTGACGGTCGTCTATGCCGGGGTAATGTGGCTGCTGCTGGCGCTGTCGTGGCCGACGCTGGCCGCGTTGTTCCGCGCCTCGCCGGAGATGACGGCCTACCTCAGGTTCTTCTGCCTGTGGGGCGTCTCCGCCTGGCTGTTCATCGGCCTGCTGTTCGTCGCCAATGCCTGCTTCAACAACCTCGGTTTCCCGCTGCTGTCGACGATGTTCAATTGGGGACGGGCAACGCTCGGCACGGCGCCGTTCGTGACCCTCGGCGCCCATTATGGCGGGGTCGAAGGCGGCATGGCGGGAATGGCGGTCGGCGCCGCCATCTTCGGCACCGCAGCCGTCATCACCGCCCGGCGCGTCGTCGAGCGGATCTCAACCGAGCGCAGCTTTCGGTAACGCCCGATCCCGTCACACGCACGGGAGAGCACCGCACCCAGGCTGTGCCGACCAATCATTCACAAAACAGTCACCAAGGCGACTGTTCATGAATTATTAACATATCACGCAACGCGCTTGGCCAAGGTCTGGCTGCCACGACCGCCGCTGTCCGGCATCAGGGCCGCCCAGGCCTGGGCTTCCTGCGCCATGGCGCGCTGATGCTGGCGAAGTTCGCGAGCCCGCTCGGCGAGCACCAGGGTCGCGTCGGTCGAAGCGGCTTCCACGAGGGCGGAATCGACGTCGAAGCGGGTGAGCCCGATGTCGCGCAGCATGTGATCGTCGAGGGACGCCAGATTGTGGACCACCCGCCGACGCTCTCCGGCCTCGCGCAGCTTGGCGGCGAAACGGATCACCGGCCCGAGAACGGAAGACACGGTGGAAGCGGAGGAGTTGGGGGCGCGCATGGTCTTGATCCTTGTTGGGTACGGGCACCATAGTCGAAAAAGGCGGATCGGAAAAACGAATGTTCTTGATGCCAGCCATCGCTTTCCGTCATATCTCGTTCCAGGCGCCGCATCGAGCGACGCGGACTCTGGCAGGCCCTCATGACGGCGCTTCTCGACATCGACCAACTTCGCAGCTTCATCGCGATCGCCGACACGGGCACGTTCACACGCGCCGCCGAATCGATGCACAAGACGCAGTCCGCCGTCTCCATGCAGATCAAGCGCCTCGAGGAGACGGTCGGCCGGTCGCTGTTCGAGCGTGACGGTCGCGCCTCCCGCCTCACCGACGAGGGCGAGCGCCTGCTCGACTATGCGCGACGGATCGTTCGGCTCTCGACCGAGGCGCTGGCGAGTTTCGCCGAGACGGAACTGGCCGGCCGCGTCCGGCTCGGACTGCCGGACGATTATGCCGAGCGCTACCTGCCCGAGATCCTGGCGCGATTCTCCCAGTCCAATCCGCGCGTCGAAGTAACGGTCGTCTGCGAGCCGACCCCCATGCTGATGGAGCGGATCGAACATTCCGACATCGACCTCGCCATCATCACGCATGTATCGTCGCGCGGTTCGGCATCGGTGATCCGGCGGGAGCGCCTGCTCTGGGTCACCTCGGCGCGCCACGCCGTTCACGAGCAGACGCCCTTGCCCCTGGCGCTGGGTCGCACCTTCTGCACGTGGCGGCAGGCCGCCACGGCAGCGCTCGACGGGCGCACCAAGCCCTATCGCGTTCTCTACTCGTCCTGGAATTCGACGGCGGTCGGGGCAGCGGTCCTGGCGGGGCTCGCCGTATCGGTGCTGCCCGAAAGCGCGCTGCGGTCGGGGATGCGGGTGCTCGGCCCGGCCGACGACTTTCCGACGCTGCCGTCCTGCAAGATCGCTCTCGTGCGAAACCGCGCCGACCCGTCGCCGCTCTGCGAAGCGCTGGCGGGCCACATCGTCTCGAGTCTCGACAATCTCTCCGCGGCTACGGACAAGGTCGGCGGCGACGACCCGCTCAGCTGAGCCCGTTGGCAGCCGCCGCGTAATTGGCACGCAGCTTGACCCCGATCGTGGTGGCGCCGGCCACGATCGCGAGCGAGACGATGCTCGCGATGAGACAGTACTCGATCGCCGTGGCGCCGTTTTGATCGAGCCAGAAGCGTTTCAGCACTGCAATCCCCATGGTAGCAATGGGCGCAGTATGACAGGCGCGGCTTAACGATCCGCACGGATGCGAGTTAGTCTGCTCAGATGGGTGTTTCGAACTCTTTAACCGTCTCAGTCACCACGACCCACAAGCCGGCATGGCGAAGCCCCGACCTCGGGTGAGATCGGGGCTTCCCTCAACGCAGAAGCGTTGAATTACATGGCCTTCTTCTTAGCCATTTTCTTGTGCGACGACTTCTTCATCGCGCTCTTCTTCATCGGCTTCTTAGCCGGAGCAGTCGCATCGGCAGCGGGGGCAGCGGTGTCGCCCGCGGCAGGAGCAGCGGCGGCGCCGGCATCGGGAGCCGCGGGAGGGGTCTGGGCGACGGCGACGCCGAAGCTGAGGACGGAGGCCGCGCAGGCCAGGGCGATGGTCTTCTTGAGCGAATTCATGATGACTCCCTTTCGTCGTCCGCCGCGCATGCAGCCCCAGAGGACTGGCGTGGCGACCTGCACGCAACGTACGGGACTTGCATTAGTTTCGCATAAGCTTGCATTCGGTTCAGTTTCGCCCCGGGTGATGCAGACGGAGCACGTTGCCAGTTTCGCCGCTCTTGCCTAACTGATGGCGACGGCCGCAGGGCCATTCCCGCCGGCCCCCGAGGCCGGTCCTAGGCGTGAAAGCACCGCATGGCCCGCGACACCAACGATGAGACGCCGATCGAGACGCGGGACGACCTCGTCGGGTGGTTCGAGGCCGGATGCAAGCCTGGCCAGGCGGTCGGCA
Source organism: Lichenibacterium sp. (assembly GCA_043758995.1). Lineage (GTDB taxonomy): Bacteria > Pseudomonadota > Alphaproteobacteria > Rhizobiales > Beijerinckiaceae > Lichenihabitans. Next base: position 13,627 of record JAYVMK010000546.1, read on the forward strand.
TCGAGAACGAGAAGATCCCCTTCTATCGCGACACGCTGGCGCCGGTTCCCTACGACGGCGATCCCGCGACCGGCCGCCAGGGCGTCCGAGCTCTGCTCGACGGCATGGCGAAGGCGCAGGGTTGGGAGCGCATCCTGGAGGATGACCGGCCGATCGGTCTCTCCGACGATCACGGGGGTGGCGGTGCCATTTCGCTCGAGCCCGGCGGCCAGTTCGAGCTCTCCGGCGCACCGCTGAAGACCCTCCACGAATCGCGGATCGAACTCGCCGCCCATCTCGATGCGCTGAAGGCCGTCGCCGAACCGCTCGGCATCGGCTTCCTGACGCTGGGCTCGAGCCCGAAATGGAGCCTCGCCCAGACGCCCATCATGCCCAAGGGCCGCTATCGCATCATGGCGGGCTACATGCCCAAGGTCGGCACGCGCGGTCTCGACATGATGTTCCGCACCGCCACCGTGCAGGCCAATCTCGATTTCGCCAGCGAAGCCGACATGGTGCGCAAGCTCAGGGTGTCGCTGGCTCTTCAGCCGATCACGACCGCGCTCTTCGCCAATTCTCCGTTCAAGGACGGTAAGCCGAGCGGCTTTCTCTCGGAACGGTCGCACATCTGGCTCGATACCGACCGTGCCCGCTCCGGCATGATGCCTTTCGCCTTCGAGGTCGGCATGGGCTTCGAGCGCTATGTCGATTACGCGCTCGACGTGCCGCTCTATTTCGTCAAGCGCGGCGACCGCTACCACGACGTCAGCGGGGCCAGTTTCCGCGACCTGCTGGAGGGCCGGCTCGCGGCTCTGCCGGGTCAACGCGCCACCCTGTCCGACTGGGCCAATCACCTGTCGACGATCTTCCCCGAAGTCAGGCTCAAGCGCTATCTCGAGATGCGCGGCGAGGATGTGGGGTCGGCCGAGATGATCGTCGCGCTCGGTGCCCTCTTCGTCGGGCTGCTCTACGATGGGGTGGCGCTCGATGCCGCCACCGACCTCGTGGCGCCCTGGTCGGGCGCCGATCAGGCGGAGCAGAGGCAGGCGATGCGTGATGCCGTGCCGGTCCAAGGCTTCAAGACCATGGTGGCGGGACGGAGCTTTCGCGACATCTCGCGCGACATGCTCGCCATCGCGCACGCCGGTCTCGCACGCCGCGGGTTCCGGGATGCCGAGGGGCGCGACGAGACACAGTTCCTGGCGCCTCTCGACGATCTCGTCGACCGCGGCCAGACCCAGGCCGAACGTCTTCTGGAGCGCTATCACGGCGTCTGGAAGGAATCGGTCGACCCCGCCTTCGCGGAGTGCGTCTACTAGGCTGGTCGACCGGCGGCTCGCAACTCGCCGGCACAAAGACCCGATGGGTCGACCGTCCCTTGGGCGACCAAGATGCTCGTTATCCCCTGTCGCCGTCATGGCCGGCCTTGTGCCGGCCACCCATGCCGACCCGATCAGCGCTCGGTTCATCGAGCGGCCGCGTCCTATCGGTGACCGCCCATGGCCCATCACGGCGCGGGTGGCCGGGACAAGCCCGGCCATGACGGCGGACAGGGGTGAGGCAGCAGGGCCATCAAGGTGTCCCGTCCGGTATCCCCCAGGGTCTGCGCTGCCTCACACCGTCTCGGCCACCAGCGCCTGCCGCTCGAACAAAGCGCGATAGGCGCCGGCGGGACGCGCAAGCAGGGCGGAATGGGTTCCGTCCTCGACGATGCGGCCGCGCTCGAACACCAGGATCCGGTCGAGCGCGTGCACGGTCGACAGGCGATGCGCGATGACGATCGACGTCCGGCCCGGCATCAGACGGGCCATCGCCTGCTGCACGAGCTCCTCGGATTCCGAATCGAGGCTCGAGGTCGCCTCGTCAAGGATCAGGATCGGGGCATCGGCCAGGAAGGCGCGTGCCAGCGCCACCCGCTGGCGCTCCCCGCCGGACAGTTTGACGCCGCGCTCACCCACCAGCGTGTCGTACCCCTTGGGCAGGCGGGCGATGAAGTCATGCGCATTGGCCAGCCGCGCCGCGCGTTCGATCTCGGCGGTTGAAGCCTCCGGTCGTCCATAGCCGATGTTCTCGCGCAGCGAGCGGTGGAACAGAACGGGCTCCTGCGCCACGATCGCCACCTGGGCCCGCAGCGACGCCTGCGACACGCGGGCGAGATCCTGCCCGTCGATGGTGATCCGGCCGTCCGACACATCGTAGAGCCGCTGGATCAGCTTGACGAAGGTCGTCTTGCCGGAGCCCGAGCGCCCCACGAGCCCGACCCGCTGGCCGGCGGGGATCGACACGACGAGATCGTCGTAGAGCGGCGTGCCGTGGTCGCCGTAGTGGAACGTCACGTGCTCGAACCGCACAGCGCCCTTGGTGACGGTCAGGGCGCGCGCGTCCGGTGCGTCGGCGACGCCGGGCGGCGTCGCCTCGAGCGCCACCAGTTCCACCATCTCGTTGACGCCGCGCTGCAGCCGGTTGATCTGCTGGCCGATATCGCGGAGGTAGCCGTTCACCACGAAATAGGTCGTCAGCACATAGGCGATGTCGCCCGGCTCGGCCTGACCTTCCCACCAGAGCCGCAGCGCCAGAGCCACGAGGACGGTACGGAAGACCAGCAGGACGCCGATCTGGATCGTCCCACTCCAGGTCGCGCGCATCCAGCTGCGCCGGGTCCGCCGGCGCCACTTGTCGAGGACGCGATCGAGCCGCGCCTCCTCGCGCGCTTCCGCGCTGAAGGCCTTTACCACCGCATTGTTGCCGACCGCATCGCTCAAGGCCCCGCTGATCCGCGTGTCCTGCTGATTCGACAGGACCGATGCGGGCGCGATGAAGCGCGTCGAAAGCAGGGCCGTCGCCGAGACATAGACGATCGTGCAAAGGCCCACGAGCGCCCCCATGGCGGGCCAGCGGGCGCCCAGAACCACCATCGTACCCAGGAGGACGACGATGGAGGGCAGGAAGGACAGGAGCAGCATGTCGTTGAGCTCGTCGAGCGCCCACATGCCGCGCGTGATCTTGCGCACCGTCGAGCCCGCGAAGGTGTTGGCGTGCCACTCGGTCGACAGCCGCTGGACGCGGGCGAAGCCGCTTCGTGCCACGTCTCCCATGGTGCGCAGGGTGAGCGGGACGACGAGGCTCCAGGCGATATGGCGCAGCACGACGGCGCCGAGGCTGAGCGCCGTCATGGCGAGGAAGGCGGGCAAGGCCGCCCGCAGGGCGAGCGCCCGGTCGGCGCCGCCGAGCGCATTGACGAGCCGGCCGGCGTAGAAGGGGAGGAAGACATCGGCCAGGGTCGAGAGCGTGATAGCGGTGACGAGCGCCGCGACGAGGTCGACGCGACGACGCCAGCCCCGGACCACGAAGGGAAGCACGCTGCGGATAGCATCCGCGCGGCGGGAAGACGAAACCGGCATGGGGTCGATCCGAACGCGCCAGGTCGCGCTCGACAATGGATGCGTTGCATCCGTGGGCGGCGATCAGGCGATAAGACGAAGGAGGTATCGAAAGGTCGCGACGTCCGTCAGGACGCGGCAAGACCGAAGCTGGCTTTGAGGCCGGCCGAGCGTGGGACGATAAAGTGCATATTCATGCTCCCCCTCCGCTCGCGTGATACCTGTCCGTCTCCTATCGGAGAGAGAGGCGGAGCGCAACCATCTTCGGCGACAGAGACCTTCGGTCTCGATCCCTGGTGGTGACGAGGATCAGCCACTCTCCCGGTGCAAGGGAGACGGGCCGGTCGACGTTGACACGCAACCGTCACCTGCCCTAAAGCCCGAGCATGGCCTTTCGAGGCCTGCCAACGCCGACCGTGCCGCGAGCACGGAGGCGAACGCCCGACAGCGCTGATGCGCCCTCGGGCGCGCTCTGCTTTGGCTTCGACACCGCGGCTTGCCGCTTCACCCGGCCGGAGATCCATCCATGTTCGAGGGACTGACAGAAAAGCTGTCCGGCATCTTCGACGGGTTGACCCGCCGTGGCGCGCTGACCGAGGCCGACGTCACCGCCGCGATGCGCGAAGTGCGCCGGGCGCTGCTCGAGGCCGACGTCGCGCTCGATGTGGTGCGGAGCTTCACCGACAAGGTGAAGGAGCGCGCCGTGGGCGCCAATGTCGTGAAGTCCGTCACGCCGGGCCAGATGGTCGTCAAGATCGTCTCTGACGTCATGATCGAGACCCTGGGTTCGGACGCGCAGCCGATCGATCTCGACGCGCCAGCCCCCGTCGCCATCATGATGGTCGGCCTGCAGGGTGCGGGTAAGACCACCACCACGGCGAAGATCGCCAAGCGCCTCGTCGACCGCCAGGGTCGCCGCGTGCTCATGGCCTCGCTCGACGTGAAGAGGCCCGCCGCGCAAGAGCAGCTTGCCGTCCTGGGTCGCCAGGTCGGCGTCGACACGCTACCCATCGTGGCGGGGCAGACTCCAGTGCAGATCGCCATCCGGGCCGAACAGGCTGCGCGGCTGCAGGGCTACGACGTCGTCATGTTCGACACGGCGGGCCGCACGCATATCGACGAGCCGCTCATGGCCGAGATGGCCGAGATCAAGCGCGCCGCCGGCCCCCACGAGATCCTGCTGGTGGCCGACAGCCTCACCGGCCAGGACGCCGTCAATCTGGCCAAGAGCTTCGACGAGCGGATCGGCATCACCGGCATCGTGCTGACCCGGATCGACGGCGACGGCCGGGGTGGTGCGGCCCTGTCGATGCGCGCCGTCACCGGCAAGCCGATCAAGCTGCTCGGCACCGGTGAGAAGATGGACGCGCTGGAGGATTTCCATCCCTCCCGCATCGCCGACCGGATCCTCGGCATGGGCGACATCGTCTCGCTGGTCGAGCGCGCCGCGGAATCGATCGACGCCGAACAGGCCATGAAGATGGCCGAGAAGATGCGCAGAGGGCGCTTCGATCTCGAGGACCTGTCGAACCAGTTGGCCCAGGTCGAGAAGCTCGGCGGCATGGGCGGCATCATGGGCATGCTGCCCGGCATGGGGAAAATCAAGCAGCAGATGGCCGAGGCCAACATCGACGAACGGGTGATCAAGCGCCAACGCGCCATCATCTCGTCGATGACTCGGCAGGAGCGCCGCAACCCGGACATCCTGAAAGCGTCGCGCAAGAAGCGTATCGCGGCCGGCTCCGGCATGAAGGTCGAGGACGTCAACAAGCTGCTGAAACAGCACCGGCAGATGGCGGACATGATGAAGATGCTGGGTGGCGCCAAGAAGGGCGGGCTCGGCAAGATGGCGTCGATGTTCGGCCTCGGCGGTGCCGGCGGCATGGGCGGCATGCCCGAGCCGAGCCCGGCCGAACTCGAAGCCATGGCGAAGCAGCTGGGCGGCAAGGGCGGCGGCGGAATGCCCCAGATGCCGCCCGGCTTCGGCTCGTCGCTCGGCTCCAAGCTTCCGCCCACCATCCCCGGCCTCGGCGGTCCGCGCCTGCCGGGTCTCGGAGGCGGCTTCAATCCCTTCGGGGGCAAGAAGAAATGACCGACAACGGCCCGACCTCGCCGATGTTCGCGGCGTTCAACGCGCTGCGTGAACGCCTTTCCGCCGCCGACCTCGCTTACGTGCCGGCGGCCTATCGCGACGATGCCATGTCGCTCCTCGTCAACGAGCCCGGCCATTACTGGGAAATCGATGTGCTGGAGGACGGCTCGATCGACGTCGAAGTCTACGTCTCCCAGGGCCTCTCCGAGGACCCGATGGGCGATATCGACCGCCTGATTCAACGCAACAGCGATGAAGACCTCGAACCCAACCCCTCTGAAAGGAACTGAACCATGGCTCTGAAGATTCGCCTCGCCCGTTGGGGCGCCAAGAAGCGTCCGTTCTACCGCATCGTCGTGGCCGATGCCCGCGCCCCCCGCGACGGTCGCTTCGTCGAGAAGATCGGCACCTTCGATCCCCTGAAGCCCTCCGAGGACGCGGCCCGCCTGGTCCTCGACATCGAGAAGGCCAAGGATTGGATCAGCAAGGGTGCACAGCCGACCGAGCGCGTGCTGAAGCTGCTGGCCTCCGTGGGCGTCGGCGAGAAGCCCGTCTACAACAACCCGCAGAAGGCCCTGCCGAAGAAGAAGGCGCAGGAGCGCGCCGCCGCCGAGGCCGCCAAGGCCCCCGCCGAAGCCGCCTGACATTCGTCCGGCCCGTGAATGGGCCTGAATGTTGCGTCGTAAACGACCTCGCGCCCGACCGGCTTCCGCCGGCCGGGCGTCGAACATTTAAAAGCGTGCGCGCAGCAGAACTCCGGGTCGGGGATCCGCGTCTACTCGTCGCGCGTCGGGATTTCGCGCAGATGAGCTGCTGGCGGGTGTCGGTGGTGTCCCGGTCTCAAGTCGTGGAATGATTGCTGGAATGGCCGATACGGTTCTGATTACGGGTGGCGCAGGCTTCATCGGCCGTCACCTGTCCCGCGCCCTCCTTGAAAAGGGCGACCGCGTCAGGATCCTCGACAGTTTCATCGATCAGGTTCACCGGGACCGCTCCGCCGTCGCCGAACTCGGCCCCGACGTCGAGATCCATGAAGGCGACGTGCGCGACGGCGATGCCGTCGACCGGGCGCTGCAGGGCGTCGACAAGGTGGTCCATCTGGCGGCCGAAGTCGGCGTCGGCCAGAGCATGTACGCGATCGATCGCTACGTCTCGGTCAACGACCTCGGCACCGGCGTGCTGTTCCAGAAGCTCATCGACCGGCCCGTGCGCCGCGTCGTCGTGGCGTCTTCGATGAGCATCTACGGCGAGGGGCTTTATCGCGACCAGGACGGCAAGCTCTACGAAGAGGTCCTGCGTGGCGGCCGCAACCCGGACGGGAGTTGGGATCCGCTCGACCCCGAAGGCCGGCCGCTGGAGCCCGCGCCGACGCCTGAAAGCAAGCGTCCGACGCTCGCCTCCGTCTATGCCATCACCAAATTCGTCCAGGAGCGGCTGACCCTCACCCTCGCGCCCGCCTATGGCATGGAGGGCGTGGCGCTGCGTCTGTGGAACGCCTACGGCCCTGGCCAGGCGCTGTCGAACCCCTATACCGGCGTGCTGGCGATCTTCGCTTCGCGGCTCCACAACGGCGTCGCCCCGGTGATCTTCGAGGACGGCCAGCAGCGCCGCGACTTCGTCCATGTCTCCGATGTGGCGCGGGCCTTCGTGCTGGCGCTCGACCATCCCAAGGCCGCCGGCGGGGTCTATAACGTCGGCTCGGGTGAGGATCGCACTGTCCAGGACGTGGCCAAGCTGCTGGCCTCGTCCATGGGCCGCGAGGACCTGCCGCCCGAGATTGCCGGAAAGGCCCGGGCCGGCGACATCCGCCACTGCATTCCGGATATCGACAAGATCTGCGAAGACCTCGGCTACGAGCCCCTGGCCGACTTCCGCGCGGGCTTGGCCGAACTCGCCGAATGGGTGGCGCGCCAGCAGGCCGACGACCGCGTGGGCGAAGCGCGACGCGAGCTCGAAGCCCGTGGTCTCGTCGTCTGATGGCGCAGGCTCATGCCGCGCATGAGGGCGCGGCGCCATCGAACATCCTGGTCACGGGCGGCGCCGGCTTCATCGGCTCCAACCTGTCC
>JAYVMK010000547.1:0-11995 GCA_043758995.1 Lichenibacterium sp.
CGGCATCGCTCCTGCAGCAACTGACGACGGCGCATGTCGCGGAACTGCGAACCCTCGAACCGGCTTTGACGACCGCACTGACGCGGGTGCGGCGCGAGCGCGCGTGGAGTCCGTCGCGGCACGAGTGAGCGGCGCCGCTGGTCCGCTCCGGCCTGCGTGCAACATCAGCTCGTCCGGAGCCGTTCTTCCAGGCTAGCGTGCGACGTCCCGCGCAGATCCGCGGCGGAGCGCTTCGCCATGAGCGGCCCATGATGGTGGGCCGAAGGAATGTTGACCCATGACGGCCCACTTCAACTTCGACAATTCCTACGCCCGGCTTCCCGCCTCGTTCCACAAGCCGGTCATGCCGTCGAGTGCGCGCCATCCGCGCCTGATCAAGCTGAACCAGCCGCTCGCGGCGCAGCTTGGGTTGGATGCATCGGAGCTCGAGACTCCGGACGGCATTGAGGTCCTGGCGGGCCAGCGTCTCGCCGAAGGGTCCGAACCCATCGCGACCGCCTATGCCGGCCATCAGTTCGGCAGCTTCAATCCGCAACTCGGCGACGGTCGCGCTATCCTGCTCGGCGAAGTCGTGGGGCGCGATGGCATCCGCCGCGACATCCAGCTCAAAGGTTCGGGTGCGACGCCATTCTCGCGCGGCGGCGACGGACGGGCTGCCCTGGGACCGGTGCTGCGCGAATATCTGGTCAGCGAGGCCATGGCGGCGCTCGGCGTCCCGACGACCCGGGCCCTTGCGGCTCTAACGACCGGCGAGACCGTGATGCGGGAGGCGGCGCTGCCCGGTGCTGTCCTGGTCCGGGTGGCGACGAGCCACATCCGTATCGGCAGCTTCCAGTTCTTCGCGGCACAAGGCGACATGGAGGCTGTGCGCCGCCTCGCCGATCATGCCATCGCGCGGCACGACCCGGAGGCGGCTCGCGCCGACAACCCCTATCGCGCCTTCCTCGACGGCGTCATCGCCCGGCAGGCCCGTCTCATCGCGCGCTGGATGGGGATCGGCTTCATCCATGGCGTGATGAACACCGACAACATGTCGGTGTCGGGCGAGACCATCGACTACGGCCCCTGCGCATTCATGGATGCCTACGACCCTGCGGCGGTCTTCAGCTCCATCGATCGCGGCGGACGCTACGCCTATCAGAACCAGCCCGGCATCGCGCTCTGGAACCTGACGCGGCTGGCGGAGTGCCTGCTGCCGCTGCTCGCCGAGGGCGAGGACGCGGCCCTGGCGGCGGCCCAGGACGCCATCGCGGGCTTCGCCCCGGCCTATCTCGCGGCGCAACTCGACGGGTTCAGGCGCAAACTGGGCCTGGCGGACCCGCAGGAGGGCGACGATGGCCTCGTCACGGATCTCCTGGACCGCATGGCGCTCGGCAAGGCCGACTTCACCCAGACGTTCCGGCGGCTCTGCGATGCCGCGGGCGATCGGGAGCGCGACCGCGAGGTCCGGGACCTCTTCATCGACCCGACCGCCTACGATGTCTGGGCCGAACGCTGGCGCGCCAGGCTGGCCTCGGAGCAGCGGGACGGGGGGGAACGCCGTGCCGCCATGCGGGCCGTCAACCCGGCCTTCATCCCGCGCAATCACCGCGTCGAGGAGATCATCGAGGCCGCTATCGCGGAGGATTTTCAGCCCTTCGAGCGCCTCGGACAAATCCTGGCGCGGCCTTTTGACGACCAGCCGGACCAGCCCTCCTATGCCGAGCCGCCCGCTTTCGACACGAGCGGCTACAAGACGTTTTGCGGAACCTGAGGATCTCTAGCGCGCCGTCGGGTTGATCGACTGGATTGACCGCGCGATCGAGACGCTCGGTGCGTTCCGGACCTAGCCCGTCGCCGCGTCGGCCTCATCATCCGGTGTCGGTGAGGGAAGAGCCCCGGTGCCCGGCGTGGCGTCGGGGTTCGTCAGGCCTGTCTCGGCATGCGGACCCGCCGGCGTAAGCTGCCTTGCAGCTCCGTCAGCGGCCGCCGGCGTGGCGGCCGCGCGGCCTTCGATTTCCTCCTGGCCGGCTTTGTCGAGATCGGAGCCCGGCTGTCCTTCTGTGGCGCTCAATCTTGTGTCTCCCATAGAGCCATCACTCAACCCTCGGCGTATTCGAGCTGGGGCGCGTGCACGGTCGGGCCCTCGGAATGGACCGTGACCGGGATGTTCTTCGCCGCTGGTGTCTTGCTGCCGACCGCATAATGCCAGATCGGCAGCAGGACGTTGCATTCCGGATAATAGCCGCCGATGCAGCCGATCGGGATATCGTAGGCGACGACCAGCAGCCCATGGAGCTGGCGGTCGATCCCGTCGTCGGCGAAGGTCTTCAGCGTCACGGCCTGACCGACCTTGAGGCCCCGCCGGTCGATGTCCGACCGGTTCATCAGCACCACCTTGCGGGTGTTGTTGATGCCACGGAAGCGATCGTCATAGCCGTAGACCGTCGTATTGAACTGATCGTTGCTGCGGAGCGTCATCAGGCGAAGCACGTCGTGCCCGACATCCGGCATGTCACGGTCTTCTTCGAGCCCCTTGGGGGTGACGACGACGGCCTTGCCGGATTCCGTGTGCCACTCGCGATTGTTCGCCGGGAGCACGCGCTGGAAGCCGCCCGGCTCCCACATGCGCCGATCGTAGTCCCAGAACGACTCAGGCAGGGTCTCGCTGATCTCCTTTCGGATCTCGGCGTAATCGACCAGGTAATCTTGCCACCTGACGCGGGGATTGGGATCGAGCGTCTTGAGGGCGATTTCGCCGATCAGGCGGATCTCGCTGATGAGATGTGGGGAGGCCGGCTTGCGCACACCGCGGTTGCCGTGAACGCAGGCCGACGTGTCTTCCATCGACAGGGACTGCTGTCCGGCTTGCGTCTCGTCGATCTCCACGCGCCCGATCACCGGCAGAATGTAGCTGATCTCACCGGGCAGAAGCGCGCTGCGGTTGAGCTTGGTGATGACATTGACGGTCAAGCGAATCTTGCGCCAGGCGGGCTCCATCTGGCCGTGGTCGGGGATGGCGCGGACGAAATTGCCGCCCAGCATGAAGAAGGCGCGGACGTCGCCCTTCAGCACGGCCTCGCAGGCTTCGATCGTATTGTAGCCGGTCTCGCGCGGGGGCTCGAAGCCGAACTGCGCGCCGAGCCGGTCCAGCGGAAACAGTTCGGGCTTTTCGGTGATCCCGACGGTGCGCTGTCCCTGCACGTTGGAGTGACCCCGCACGGGGCAGATGCCGGAGCCTTCCCGGCCGATGTTGCCGCGCATCAGCAGCAGGTTCACCAGCATCTGGACAGTTTCAACGCCGGCCTCGTGCTGGGTCAGCCCCATGCCGTAGATGCCGATAGCGGCCTTCGACTCGCTGTACACTTTGCCGGTGGCTTCGAGATCGGCGCGATGCAGTCCCGAGCGACGCTCGAGCTCGTCCCAATCCTGCGTACGAAGCCAGTCGGTGAAGGTCTCGAAGCCCTGCGTGTGCTGCGCGATGAAGGCGTCGTCGAGGATGCCGGCGCCGCCCGCAGCCCGCGACTCGTCATGCAGAGCCAAAACGGATTTGCAGATCCCGGTAAGCGCTGCGAGGTCGCCGCCCGCCTTGACCTGATGGTATTGCGAGCTGACGCGGGTCTCCTGGCCAGTCAACATTTCGGTGGGCGACTGCGGATTGGTGAAACGCTCGAGCCCGCGCTCGCGCAGCGGATTGAAGGTGATGATCGGTACGCCGCGGCGGCTGGCCTCCTGCAGCGGGTGCAGCATGCGGGGTGAGTTGCTGCCCGGGTTCTGCCCGAAGAACAGGATGCAGTCGGACTTGGCGAAATCCCCAAGGTTCACCGTTCCGACGGGCTGCCCGATGCTGGCTGCCAGCGCCACCGATGTCGTCTCGTGGCACATATTGGAGCTGTCGGGCAGGTTGTTGTTGCCGTAGAGGCGAGCGAAGAGCTGGTACAGGTAGCTCGCTTCGTTCGAGAGGCGGCCGGAACTGTAGAAGACGGAACCTTTCTTCTTGTCCTCGACGGCGCGAAGCTCGCGCGCGATCTCTTCCACGGCATGGCCCCAAGACACCGGTACATATTTGTCGGTGGCGGCATCGTAGCGCAGCGGATGGGTGAGCCGGCCGGGCTGCTCAAGATGATAGTCGTCCCAGGTCAGAAGCTCGGTGACCGTGTGCTCGGCGAAGAACTCGGGAGTACAGCGATGCGCCGTCAACTCCCAGGCGACCGCCTTGGCGCCGTTTTCACAGAACTCGAAAGGCAGCGGGCTCGCCGGCTTGACCCAGGCGCAGCTATTGCACTGATAGCCATCCACCTTGTTGTGACGACCAAGTGCCAGGGGGCCGCTCGCCAGCACACCTTCGCGTCGCAGGATATTGCCAACCGAGCGGGCCGACCCCCAACCACCGGCAGGAGCGCGGTAGGGCTTGAATGTGGGTTTTTCCAACGGACGCGACCTCGGGTTGGGAGAACACAGGGGACACCGGCTGTGAAGCTGGTCTGATTCTGGAACCCGCTGCTGCAAGGAATGGTTCGCAGCAATATCGTGGTCAATCGGGAGAGGTGTTCGTCATGGTCGGAAGAGATTACATGCTGAAGAAGCCCTCTGGACCCTCCGCACCCAAGTTGTTCTTCGACACGCAAATCGTGCCATTGGCGACCAACGCCGCCGGCGGGCTTGAAGTGCTGCTGGATCGGGCGGCGGTCCGCACGGGCGTGAGGTCGTCGGTCATCCTGGCCGGCGTGGCGGGCCTGACATCCCTAGCCCTGTTTCGCTTCTGGCGTGGTCGGAGCGCCGCGACCAATCGCCTGTCCTGAACGGCACGGATTGCAAGACTGTGCGGCGACCTCTGGTTGCCGTGCGGGCGTGCCTGCCGCAAAGCGCTGAACCGACGGGTGAGCATGAACCTTCACCCCTGATCGCGGGACGCAGCCCCCAATCGGCCTATGAAGCTCTCGGAACGCAAGGCCGGATCCGAGGTGCCGGACGTCGACGTGCTTCGCTCAATGACGGTCCCATGCTCGTCCCGGACCGTGACATCGAACAGCCGCGCGCTATCGCCGGGGGGGTGAGCGTAGACGCAATCATGGATCAGCCGGGCGATCTCCGGCCAGATCTGGCCGGCATGCGGCAGATCCATGCCGGTCTCATCACGGATGGTCCGACCGTCGGTCCTGACATCGAAAAAGTATCGCGGCATCGAGCATCCTCTCTACGCCGGTCCCCTCCGAGGATTGTTTCGTTCTACCCGGCTCGACTGTCGCTCGAGCCCGGCGATCTTAGACGGACGCCGAAGTGCGTTCCATCCACTCTCTGTGGCGGCGCTCGTCGGATGCGAAAGCCTCGAACGTCCGACGATCCTCCGCCGATACGTCCTGATGCTGGCTGGCCCGCTCATAGGCGGTGACCGTGTCGTCTTCGTTGGTCTTCATCGCTTTGAGAATGGCGCCGTCGCCGACCATGCTCGCCATGGCGATCTTGCCCGTCGTGAGAAGCTGCTTCATGTCGCCCTGGTGCGGCGCATTGGCATGGACGACGGATGCTATTCGGGTCAGTTCCGCGACATGCTTGATGTGATCTTCACGGAACTGGGCGATCTTCTGCTTGTAGGACGGGTTCTCTAGCTTCTCGATCGTGGAATCGTAGGCCGCGATGGCGTCATGTTCCAAATAGAGGAGACTCTCGACCAGGTTCTCCACCATAGCTTCCGTTCCGACCATTGTGACCATGATACGTCTCCTTCTTCGGTTCAGTGACGATGATCGTGATTGGCGCTCTCACCGGCGGCGGGTGGTCCCGACGCCTTCGGGTCAGTGGGTGAGGGCTCATACCGCGACGCTTCGACAGGGCGCTGCGATCCGCCAACACCGGCGAGAGCATGCCCCATCGTGACGGTCCATGACGTCCAGACGACCGAGGACCGGCTGCCGAGACGCCTGGGCCTGCAGTCACGCCTACGCGCGAAGATGGGACAGCATGTAGAGGTGGGTCTGGATCGACGGGACCGAAACGGTCGCCACGATCCGGCTCGCCCCGTCACCACCCCCCTGGGCCGCGGCTGTGTTCAGCTCGAGCAGCTGACGATGACCTTCGATCTGCCCCGTCACATACATGCGATCGAACTGGTGACCCGAAAGTGCTGCGAGTTGTTGATACATCGCGGCCTGATCCTGGCTTAACGGCACGCTACCCGGCTGGGCACCAAGCGCCGCCGCCACTGCCGTCTGCTCGTTGGCCTCGAGTTGCGCGAAATTGCGGATCTGTGAATTGCGTGAGCGCTGCAGCGCCAGTTGGCTCGTCTGCAGTGACAAGCCGCCCACCATCAGCACCTGTGTTGGTCCCGACGACATGTCGCCGAAGCCCTGCGCCTTGGCGGCTGAACTCGCGACCAGACCGGCTCCGGCCGCCGCGACAAGAAAAGCTCTGCGTTGCATGGTGTTCTCCCTGTCGGCCCGCGGCACTATCAACAATGCCCTCGACAGGCCGACCGTGTTGATGACGTCGGCGTTCGATCGGATGTTCCTTAGACGATCCTGCGTCATCAATTGAGAGGTTCGGCGGGCAGCGATTCGAAGACTTATACTGGCAACGGGGTCGCTAATCCCATCTTTTGTTAAAGGTAAGTCGATGCGTGAACGGAGGGTTGTTGTCTGAAGTCAAGCAAGCCTGTCAACAGCATATGGTCGATCGGACGATGTCTCTCGCAACTTGGCTCCATCCATAGGCCGAGTGCGTTGAACGAAGAACACTTGAGCCAGGCACTCGTCACGTCGGCCAGACTTGAAGGCTGAGCCACAAGACGACCTTCAGACCGGAACGGCAAGCCGATGCGCTCACTCCAAATCCCGATCGTGTGTCTTGCGGTCTTGAGCGTTACGGGGGCCGCGGCGCAGACCGCCAACAGCGGGCCCAACGACCCGTCGCTGGCGCGACTGCCCGGAACGCCTCCGAACGTGACCCGGACCCCGTCGAGCGTCGGTTCACCCCGCGGCGCCAGCAAAGTCGCCCCGCCCAGGATCGTGACCGAGTCCGATCAGGAGTTCCGCGAGGATCAGAAACGCATCCAGCGCGACATGACGATCTGCAAAGGCTGCTGAACCCAACCGGGCCGAATCCGCCGAACGTCGCTTCAGGCGGCGTTGATGAGATCGTCGGCCGACAGCCCCTCGGCCTGAAGGCGCCACATGCGCGCGAAGACGCCGGCCCGTCGCAGAAGCTCTTCGGCCGTGCCGTCCTCTACGATCCGCCCTTCGTCGACCACCAGGATCCGGTCGAAGTCGGACAGCGTCGACAGGCGATGAGCCACCGCCACCACGGTGCGGCCACGGAGCAGACGCGTGAGGGTGCGCTGCACCTTCATCTCGGATTCCGTGTCCAAGGCCGAGGTCGCTTCGTCGAGAATGACGATGGGCGCGTCCTTCAGGAAGGCCCGAGCGATGCCGACGCGCTGCCGCTGACCACCCGAGAGCTTGGCCCCTCTTTCGCCCACGATCGTATCGTAGCCCCGCGGCAGCCCCTGGATGAAGAGGTCGCAATTGGCGGCCCTTGCCGCCGCGTGGACCTCCTCGTCGGAGGCGCTGGGTCGCGCGAAACGGATATTCTCCATCACGCTGCGATGCAGGAGGCTGATCTCTTGAGGCACGACGGCGAGCGCGGCCCGCAGCGAATCCTGCCTTACCGCCGCGATCGGCTGCCCGTCGATGAGGATTTCCCCCTCGGTCACGTCGTGCAGCCGCTGGATCAAGTGCGTCAGCGTCGACTTGCCGGCGCCCGACGGTCCCACGATGCCGACCTTCTGGCCAGCCGGGATGACGAGATCGATGCTTCGGAGAGCGCGGCGGCGTTGACCGTAGCCGAAACTGACGCCGCGGAACTCGATCTCACCCCCGCTGCAGACGAGGCTGGCCGCATCGGGCTCGTCGTGAACGGCGCGGGCCTGGCCGATGACCGCCAGCGTGTCGTCGATGAACCCGATATACTGCGCCATGTCGACCAGCGACAAAGCCAGGTCCTTGGACGAATGCAGGATGCGGAACGTCAAGGTGAAGACGATCACGACGTCGCCCGACGTCGCGTGCCCGCGGCTCCAGAGAACGACCGCCCAGGACACCATGGTGCCCGCCATGATCAGCAGGGCGACATCGTGCAACGCCCGGGTCTTCTCGAGAAAGTTCCAGCTCCGGCGCTGGGCTTCCGCCTCCTGGCGGAAGCGAATCTCGTGACGCTGCCACTCCCGGCGCCGCGCCGAAAAGGCCTTCACGGTCCACATGTTGGAGATCGTGTCGACGAGGTCGCCGCTGGTCTGCGCGGCTTCTCCGGAATAGACGCCGTGCAAAGGTTTGCCGCGCTGGCCGAAGGCGATCAACCCGGCCGTCACGGCGAGGACGGAAACGCCCAGGCCGACCGACATGAAGCCGTCGATCGTGGCGAAGATGATGATGGCACCGAGCACGTCGATCGTCGGCGGCAGCGTCCGCCAGACCACCGTGTTGGTGAGAGCGCCGAAGTTTCCCGCCGTGCCGGTGATGCGTTGACCCAAGGAGCCGGCCAGGTTCTCGGCGAAATAGCCGATCGACTGCCCGCTCAGGCAGTGGAACAGGTCGAGCCTGAGTTCGACACCGATGCCGACAGTGGTGCGGCACACCATCCAGCCGAGCAGGCGCCACGAGGCGCTCTCGCCCGCCATGCAGGCGAGGAACAGCGCCAGCACGCCGATGAGGCCCCGACTGAGGTCGCGTGGTCCCGCCATGGCGTCGACGAGAAGCTTCAAGACATATTGCGAACCGACCGCACAGCCCGCGGCGCCGAGGACGAGGATCAGGATCGCGGCGAACTGCCAGCTCCACCGCGACACATGATAGCGGATGAACCGCGTCGCCGAACCGAAGCGCGGCGGCACATGGGCCGTGTCGTCGAAGCTTCCGTGCATTTGAGTCGGCAGTTCGGCCTGCATGTCGATCGTCCTCGTCAAGCGATGGCTCTCGCGGCGCGGAACCGGCCCGGCGTCGCGCGCGCGGCGAACTCGTCCTGTTGACGGGCGAGTTCCTCTTCAAGGTCCGGATCAGTCCTCCGCCGGCCGTCAAGCTCCGGCATGGAGAACAGCCCCACCGCACAGGGGCGGTCGTTGTCCCAACCGGGGTAGTCCAGGATGGGATAGAGACAGATGCCCTCGATCGGGACGTCGGCGCGCTGGGCGGCGCGCACTTCGCCGCAGACGTAGTGAAGCCACGACGCCTTGGCGGTTCCTTCGGCGCCGGTTTCGGCGATGAGCAACGGGCGGCCGGTGCGGGCATGGGCTTCGGCCAGCATGTCGCGCAGCGGACGAAAGGCGTGATGGCCGAATGGAATGGTCAGATCGCCGAGATACCACTGATTGTCGGGGTAGAAGTTGATCCCCACGATGTCGAGCAGATCGGGACGTCCGCCGAGTTCCGGCGCCTGGCGCCCGCTCAACATGTCGTGAGCCTCGAACTGGGTCTGACGATACATCTCGGCCGATGCCAGCGTGTCGGGGTCGGAGGGCCCCGACACGACATTGATGGTGGGCTCGGCCGTGATGAAACGCGCGTCCGGCGAGACCTGGCGTATGGCCGCGGTGGCGGCGATGGCGGCGCGCACCAACTGCCGCTTGAGCTCCCCGCCTCGCCCCACCGTTGCGGGGGCGAAACGCCCCACCTCGCCGCCGGCCCAAGCCCAAAAGGAGATCTCGTTGATGACGCAGAAGGTCGACGGCATATCGGACTCTTCGGCGACGACCCGCGCCGCCGCAGCCGCATAGCGCGCGAACCGTTCGACGAAACTGGCCGACCAGATGTCGAGCCCGTCGGGCCAGCCGTAATGACACAGGTCCCAGATGATTCTGACCCCGTGGCGGCGGGCCGCTTGCAGCATGGGCAGCGCGCTCGACCAGTCATAATGGCCCGGCGTGGTTTCGATGAGATGCCACCGCAGCCCGTCGCGTGCCGCCGAGATGCGGTGGCGTTGAAGTTGCCGGAAGTCGCTCTCGAACAGCCGATCGTGGCCGGTCGAGGCCAGGAGATCGAGCCGGCGCCCGTCCGGCTGCCGCTGCGCGGAACATTCGAAGCCGCCGAGGAAGAAGCTCGGCAGGGCGAGGCCGGTGCCGGCCGGGACCTGTCCGGTCCGCAACGGCAAGGCCTCGCGTGTCTTCTCGAGGGCGGCCCTCATTCGGCGGCCATCTGGCCGGGCGCGGCCGTTCGGCTGCGCATGTCGTGAGCGAAACGGGTAATGGCTTGCTCCAATGATGGCATGATCCAGCTCTTCTCGCTCGCCAGCGCCAGGGTTCGCTGTGCAGTCCCGGCCGCCGAGACTTGGGATTCGGGATGCGGCGCGCCGGTGGCCGCCGCCAGCGCCGCCGCGACCTCGCCCCACGGGGCAGGGCCCGTATTGGCAAGGTGCCAAAGGCCTCTCTCGCCATCGATGAGCAGATCCAGCGCCGCATGACCGAGATCCGGCAGGAAGCTTGGCGAAACGAGGCTCCGGGGATCGAGAGACGCAGGCGCCTCGATGGGTTGCGCAACTCCGTCCCTGATACCGCCGCCGAAGACGGGCCCGGTCCTGAACACCAGAGCCTTCGGATTGAGCGCCAGGATGGCGCGCTCGATATCGAGCGTCACCGCACCGTCCTCGTCGGGGGGGCAGGGGATGTCGCTCTCCACATAGGCGCGACCGAGACGCCCATCGAAGACGAGGGCTGACGAGAAAGTCACGAGAGGCAGGCGTCGCCGGGCGCTGACGGTGGCCAGGATTTCGGCCGCATCGAGCCGCGCCGGAGCGCCAAGGCCTGCGAGGCCGATCAGCGCCCAGGGGCGGTGGGCTTCGAGACGCTCGTCCCATTCGGAGGTGGTCTGTGCCGCCGGCATCACGATGTGGGGCAGCCCGCGAATGTCGCAGAGCCTGGCGAGCCCTCGCGCCACGTCCGACGGACCACCGATGATCAGCAGGGGAGGGGCGACATCACCCCGAGACGGCGGCCTGTCCTGGTCGGCCGCGCGGTAGAGGCGTTCGGGGCGGCGCCACCAGCCCGGGCCGAGTGTGGGATGAGTGAAGCGTCCGGTCATCGCCAGCGCGCTCACGGCCTTGCCGAGGGCCGTCAATCGCGGGGCAGGGGCGCGGATGTCGAAAGCCCCGGGCTCGTAGGCGCCTCGACGGGACACGAGCAGGCTATTCCAATCGACCGCCCCGGCGAGCGACCAGACCGTGACGGCCCTGATGTCCATGCCTTCGGCCTTCAGGGTCGTGGCGGCCGCCCAGATCTCGGCAAGCCAGCGTAATTGCTCCTCGCGGGTGCAGCCGTGATGGGCTTCCGTGACCGCCACCGGTCGCCCGTAGCGCTCCACGACCTCCCGCAGCCTGGCCTTCAGACCGAGATCCTCGGCCGGCAGGGGCATCCGCACTGCCTCGACGTCGGCGTAGGTCTGCACGCCGTTGCCGCCCTTGAACGCTGGCGGATAGGAGCGCCAGTCAGCGTCGAGATAGCGCTCGCTCGTGAGATAGTGGTTCACGCCGATGATGTCGGGAACGGCGTCCCGGGCGAGGAACAGGTCGAGTTCGGCCGCCGTGATTCCGTGACGTGACAGGATCGTCCACCAGGGATGATCCCGGTCGACGCGTCCGCACAGAAGATCGAGCGTCAGCCATCGGCGATCGTTCTCGAACCGCGCCTGTCCGGCGAGCTCCGGCGTGCTGAAGGTCTTGCCGATGTCCTCGGTCTGGATCAGCTGAGCCGTCGGTACGACCCGGCGGATCGCCCGCATGGCCAGCACCGTCGCGGCACATTGCGTCACGGTGGCACGCAGAAAACTGCCGATATCCGACCGGTGCGGGTACCAGTGACCATAGAGGGCGCTGAACCGTGCCGTCGTCAGGGGCTCATTGACGGGGGTCCAGGCCTCGATCCAGGGATAGCGCTCGGCTACATGTTCGGCATGGCGCGCCAGCATCGCCGGGAAGGCAGGGTCGAGCAGATCGGTGTAGCGCGGACCGCTGCCGTGGTGAACCAGGCCCACGATGG
>JAYVMK010000548.1:0-12115 GCA_043758995.1 Lichenibacterium sp.
CAAGGAGATCGACCTCGGCCTGGTCTGCTCCGAGCCGGCGTGGCTGCGCGGCGTCGACCGCGACCTGCATCTCCTGGTCTCGAACCTTATCGAGAATGCAGTCCGCTACACGCCGAAGGCGGGCATCGTCGACGTTGGCGTGCGGATCGACCAGGGCTCCGTCGTCGTGGAAGTCGCCGACACGGGCTGCGGCATCCCCGAGGAACTGCTGCCGCGCGTCTTCGACCGCTTCTTCCGCGCCCCCGGTCTCGTCGCCGAGGGCACCGGGCTCGGCCTCGCCATCTGCCGGGCCATCGCGCGCCGACACGGCCTGCACCTCAGCCTGCGCAACCGGCCGAGCGGGGGATTGGTGGCGACGGTCTCGGGCCCGGCGCTGCCGCCGTCGACCCCGGTCGACGAGCCTGCGCCGAGTGGGCTGACGCCGGCCGCCGCGCGTGCTCTATGACGTCATCCGTCCAAGGTCGCGCCCGCGACCGGCACTGCAGGCCCAGCAATCGATGACGCAGTTGAAGATCACCGCCGGCCCTTTCACCTTCGACGCCAGACTAGAGGAAGCACTGGCACCGAAGACCTGCGCGTCCTTTCTGGCCCGCCTGCCCTTCGAGAGTCAGGTCGTGCATGTGCGCTGGAGCGGCGAAGGCGTCTGGATCCCGCTCGGCGACATGGATTTCGAAGTCGGCTACGAGAACCACACCAGCTATCCGGCGCCGGGGCAGTTCATTCTCTATCCGGGCGGGATCAGCGAGACCGAGATCCTGCTCGCCTACGGCGGCGTTCATTTCGCCTGCAAGATGGGGCAACTCGCCGGCAACCACTTCATCACGGTGACGTCGGGCCAGGAAAACCTCGCCCCGCTCGGCAAGATGACGCTCTGGCAGGGCGCGCAAAAAATCGTCTTCGCGCGGGCCTGAAGCCCGCCTTCACCAAGGCCGCGACACGATGGCGGCCAGCGCGGCCAAGACGGTGAACTGGACCGCACAGGCCATGCGGTAGAGCCGTAGTGCCCGGCGAATGTCGGCGGCGCCGGCGTCGCGTCTCCCATCGCCCATGACGGCGTCCGACACGAGTTCGGCGCCATAGACGCGAGGGCCCGCCAGTGCGAGCCCGAGCGCTCCCGCGACCGCGGCTTCCGGCCAGCCGGCATTGGGGGATCGGTGGTGGGGCGCGTCTCTCCGCACGGCCCGCCACGCCCCCAACGCCGAGGCCCCGACGAGCGGAGCCGCCGCGAAGATCCAGAGGGCCGAGAGGCGCGACGCCGGCAGGTTAACGAGGTCGTCGAACCGCGCCGACGCCCAGCCGAAGGCAGCGTAGCGTTCGGTGCGATGGCCGATCATACTGTCCGCGGTGTTGGCGGCCTTGTAGAGCGCCCCGCCCGGCAACCCACCGATCGCCAGCCAAAAGGCCGGCGCCACGATCCCGTCCGAGAAATTTTCGGCCAGACTCTCGATGGCGGCCCGCGCCACGCCGGCCTCGTCGAGCACCGCCGTATTGCGGCCGACGATCTGGCCGACGGCCTGACGTCCGGCCTCGACGCCGTCTGTCTCCAGCGCCGCCGCGACATCCCGCACATGGTCGTGCAGGCTGCGCTGCGCCGGAAGGCTCGCCGCCAGCAACCCCAGCAACGCTAAGCCGAGCCAGGACTGCGCCAGCAGCAGGTCGAGCGGTTCCGTGACCAGCGCCGTTGCGGCCAGCAGGAAGACCAGGGCAAGGACGCCCGCGGCGCGCCGGTGACCCGGGCTCCACGCCGGGCGGTTCAGCCAGCGTTCCAGCGTCGCGAGCCAGGCCCCCATCCAGGTGACGGGATGACCGACGGCGCGGTAGAGCGGGGCGGGATAGCCGACGAGCGCTTCGAGCGCGAGGGCAAGGCAGCAGAGCGGGACGCTGGTGGACAGGGACATCGGGCCAGAGGGCGGAGGGCGGAGCCGCTTCACCTATCACGGCGGTGACATCGGCGCCGCACGCGCCGCCTATCCGGACGCGCCTTCGCCCTGGCTGGACCTGTCGACCGGCATCAACCCCGTCCCCTATCCGCTGCCGTGCCTCGCCCCTGAAGCCTGGACCGCCCTGCCCGACGCCGCGGCGGCACGGGCGCTCGAAGCCGCCGCGGCCCGCGCCTATGGAGCGAGGCCGGATCAGGTCACCGGCGCCCCCGGCAGTGAAGCCCTCATCAACACGCTGCCGAGGCTCTTTCCAGCCCGGCACGTCGGTGTCCTCGGCTTCACCTATGCCGATCATGCACGGGCCTGGCGCGAGGCCGGTGCCACAGTCGACGCCGTCGAAAGCCTCGAGGATCTCGCCCGATACGATGCCGCCGTGGTGGTCAACCCCAACAACCCCAACGGTCGCCTCGTCACCCCAGCCGACCTCGCCGTCTTGGCCGGGCGGGTCGGCCTGTTGGTGGTGGATGAGGCCTTCGCGGATGTCGTCGCCCCGGCCTGGAGCCTCGCCCAATCGGTGCCCGGCAACGCGGTCGTGCTGCGCTCTTTCGGCAAATTCTACGGCCTCGCCGGCCTGCGCCTGGGTTTTGCGATCGCCGGGACCGACTGGACGGCCCGGCTGCGTCAGGCCCTCGGGCCCTGGGCGGTCAGCGGTCCCGCACTCGTCATCGGAACGCAGGCGCTCGCCGATGACGGCTGGGCCGCCGCCGCTCGCGCCCGGCTCGACAGCGACGCGGCACGGCTCGACGGGCTTCTGTCAGCCCAGGGTGCCGCGATCCTCGGCGGGACCTCCCTGTTCCGGCTTGTCGCGGTGCAGGACGCGTCTTCCTGGTTCGAGGCGCTGGGACGCCGCGGCATCCTGACCCGGCCCTTCGCGGATCGGCCCTCTTGGCTGAGATTCGGCCTGCCAGCCGACGAGCAGGCCTGGGAGAGACTCGCCGATGCCCTTGTTGGGATCCGGGCGTCGCCGCGCTAGATGATGTCCATGACGCAGGCGATCCTATCCCGCTCCTCGCTCTCGGGCGTGTTGCGCAGCCTTCTCGTGGCGGAACTTCGCGCCGCGCGCGGGGCTGGCGGCACCCTTCCGGCCATCGCCGGACAGGCGCTCTGGCCCGACGATCTCGCGCTCGGTCACGGCGGGCTCGACTGCGATTCCCTTGAGAAACTCTCGCTGGGTGCCGCCGCCAACGAGATGTTTTGCCTCTACGAGGCCGGAACCGAGGCCAACCTGCTGTCGGCCGACCATTTCGGCGACTGGCTCGACATCATCGAAGCCGCCTGGCGGGGTGGCGTGTCGCGGATCACCGTCACGACCTCGGGTTCGAGCGGTCGGCCGAAGCGCTGCACCCACTCCGTCGGCCATCTCGCGGCGGAGATCGACGGGCTTGCGGCGCGCTGGGCCGACCGGGGACGGATCGTGGCGCTCGTTCCCCTGCACCACATCTACGGCCTGCTGTTCTGCGCCATGCTCCCCGATCGGCTCGGAGTGCCTGTCCTCTCCGCCGAACGATCGGGCGTAGGTGCCCTCGCGGCGGCCTTCGGCCCGGGCGATCTCGTCGTCTCGTTTCCGGACCGCTGGGCCTTCCTTCAACGCAGCCTGCCTGCTTGGCCGAGCGACGTTTGGGGCGTGACCTCGACGGCGCCTTGCCCGCCGGCCCTGAATGCGGCGTTGCGTGGTGCAGGCTTGGCGGGACTGACCGAAGTCTATGGTTCGTCCGAGACGGCCGGCATCGCGTTTCGCGACGATCCCGACGCATCCTACCGCCTCATGCCTCAATGGGCGTTCGCCGAACCTTTCGATTCCGAGGCGCCGATCCTGATGCACAGATCGGGCGAAGACGTCGCCTTGATGGACAGGATCGTCCGCTCCGGCCCCGATGCTTTCGTCCTGGCCGGGCGTCGCGACGGCATGGTGCAGGTCGGCGGCATCAATGTGTCGCCCACGGACGTGGCCAAACGATTGCGAGAGCGTCCCGGTGTCAGCCACGCCGCGGTGCGCCTGATGAGGCCGGACGAGGGAACACGGCTCAAGGCCTATCTGGTGCCCGAGCCGGGCGTCGATCCCGAGACGTTGCGCCTCGCCGTCGAGTCCTGGGCAGCCCAAACCCTATCCGCTGCCGAGCGTCCGACGGTCTTGACGGTCGGTCCTGCCCTACCCACGAGCACGCTCGGCAAGCCCGGAGGCTGGTAGGCCGCATGAATTCTTCAGGCTTATCCACCAAAGACGTCCTGCGCTAAACCAGATTATGCATGCAAAAACCCTCAAATCGTACAACTTGTGCGTTTGTTGCTTTTTGATATTCGCACAATGTCAACCTTTGCAGGCGACCGTCTGACAAGATGGACGCCCTCTCGTGAGATGATGATGCAAAACAGCCAGTGCCAGTCTTGCAAGAACCCGGGCCCCGAGATGGACATCGTGATGGCGTTCCAGCCCATCGTGGATCTCGAGGCTGGAAAGGTCTGGGGGTATGAGGCTTTGGTGAGGGGTGCGGCGGGCGAGTCTGCCGGGGCGGTTCTGGCGCAGGTCACCGAGGAGAATCGCTACACGTTCGACCAGACCTGTCGCGTCAAGGCGATCGAGACTGCGGGCCGGCTGTTCGACGACGAAAGCCTCAAGCTGTCGATCAACTTCATGCCGAATGCCGTCTACCAGCCCGCCGCCTGTATCCGCACGTCCCTCGCTGCCGCGCAAAAAGTGGGTTTGTCCCGGGATCGGCTGATGTTCGAGTTCACCGAACAGGAGCGCGTCGTCGATGTCGCCCACGTGTCGCACATCATCGAGTCCTACAAGCAGTTTGGCTTCATCACCGCGGTCGATGATTTTGGGGCCGGTTATGCAGGCCTGAACCTGCTTGCCGAACTGCGCCCGGACATTTTGAAGATCGACATGGAGCTTATTCGAGGGATCGACGTCGACCAACGGCGACAGGTCATCGTGTCCGGCGTTTGCGCCGTCGCAAATGCCCTCGACATCACCGTGCTGGCCGAAGGAATCGAGACGGACGCCGAAGCCCGCACACTCCGCGGAATGGGCCTGTCCCTCATGCAAGGCTATCTGTTCGCCCGCCCTGAGATTCAGCGCCTGCCACCCGTCACCCTGTCATCGCCCAAGCTCGCGGCCGTCGCTTGAGCCGGCGCGAACGCTTTTGAGGACCTTCCCATGTCTCTGAACCCAGCGATCGACATCGACCACGCGAGAGCTCTCGGCTTCAGCGAAATCAGCGCCGCCGTCCTCGATGGCCTCTCGCCGTCTGACCTCGACTCGCTCCCGTTCGGGGTCGTGGGCCTCCTCGCGGACGGCACGACGAGGGCTTACAACGCGACAGAAGCCAAAATGGCCGGCATCCGTCAGGTTTTAATCATAGGGTCACACTTTTTTTCAGAAATCGGCCAGTGCATGAACAATTTCCTGGTGGCACAGCGTTTCGAGGATGAACCCGAACTCGATGCAGAACTCGATTATGTCCTTACATTGCGCATGCGCCCCACTCCGGTTCGCCTTCGACTTCTACAGACGCCATTGATTGCTCAACACTACATTCTCATTGGACGGTAAGCGAGATTTTAAATATGGGCTCCGAAGGTTATGATGAACTGCTGCACCTGACGCAGTTTCTCTATACTTGCCCAATCGGTTTGGTCGATCTCAGCCTGGATGGCACGATCGGACTCGTCAATCCCGTCGCCATGCAAATGCTTCAGGAGGCAAGCGGGACACCTTTCGTCGTCAACTTCTTCGCGGCGTTGGAAGATAGCAGTCCCGAACTGCGCAATATGATGGAGGCGTTCACTGCCAGCCGCGGCACCGTGTGCGACAGCCACCGTATCTTCATCCAAGCCGGTGCTCACGACGGCTCCGTCGAGCCGAAGGTCTTGAGTTGTACACTGAGCAAGCTCAGTGGCGAGCGCTTCATGGCCTGTCTGACCGACGTGTCGCGCCAGGTGACACAGGAACGTCGACTGAAGCAGGCCGAAACCTGGTTTTCGACGATCCTCGGCGATGCCGAGGAATTCGGCATCCTGTCGCTCGATCAGGCAGGCCGGATCAAAAGCGTGAGGCCGACCCTGCTGGATCAGACCGGGCTTCACGAAGAGGCTGTCATCGGCGCGACGCTGGACGTCTTCGACGCACTGAATCCCGACGACATCGGCCCACTCGCGGAAGAAATGATCTCCGTTGCGCGGCGTGAGGGGTGGCACCTCGACGAGCGTTGGATCCGCGACGCCGAAGGGGGACGACGCCGGTGCCAGCGTCTCGTCGTGGTGCAAAACGAGAGCGACGTCGACGGGAAGATCCTCGGCTTCACGGCGGTTCTCCGCACGGTGGCAGGGCCGAGTTTCGATGCGGACAAGCTTCGACGCCTGCTGCGAACCGATCACCTGACCGGGGCGGCCAATCGCGCGCACTTCTTCGAAGTTGCCGAACGAACGTTCCAGAATTGCCAGAGGATCGATGAGCCTCTCACCCTGGTTGCCATCGATCTCGACCGCTTCAAGAGCATCAACGACACGTACGGTCACGCGACGGGCGACGAAGTGTTGAAGTCCGTATCGCAGGCCTGCCTAAGCGTCTTGCGCCCCGCCGATACTTTCGCCCGCCTGGGTGGCGAGGAGTTCGTGGCCCTGCTGCCCGGGGTTCCCCGCGACGCGGCCCTGGCCCTGGCGGTCAGGATCCGCAACACGATTTCGGCCCTGGAGGTCACGACTCAGAGCGGCCTTCTGCAAGTGACGGCGAGCCTCGGCGCCGCCACCTTGGGAGCCTCGGTGACTAGCGTCACGCAGCTTCTGGCTCAGGCCGACCAGGCCCTCTACGCCGCGAAGAGGGCGGGGCGTGACCAGGTCTGTGAATACGACTCGGCCATCGTGTTTGCCTGACGCGCTTCATCGGGGCTACAACGAGGTCGCTGGACCAAAGACCCCGCCCCGAACGATCCGAAGCCTTCAGCCGCCGCGGAAGGCGCGATATCGCTCCGCGATCGCGGCTGCCGTGACCGGAGCGGAATCGATTGGCTCGTAGCTCCACTGCTCCAGGCGCCCCGCCCAGCGGCGGATGGCCCCCACCTCGGTGAGCCTGTCGAGGTAGCGCGTCACCTTGGGATGCCCCCCCGAAGGCTCGTAGACATGGACAGGCACGCCCGTCACGCAGGCCTCGCCGACCATATTGGCGCTGTCGCCGGTCACGAGAATCGCCGAGGCATGCGCCAGGATCTGCGGATAGGGATTGTTCCCCTCCCCGTTCCAGACGAAGGCACGCCGGTCTCCGAGAGCGCCGGCCAGTGCTTCCCTGATCGCCGTCAGGGCCGCGGGCGGCGTACGGCGTGACGGCGTGACCATAAGGCTGCCTCCCGCGCCAACGATCGTCGCCGCGATGCCGGCGAGATTGGCGATGTCCTGGTCGGAGAAGTCGTGATTGACCCCTTTGCCGCCCAGTACCATCGCGACACGCGGATGCGGCAACGCGGCGATCCGCGGATCCGGCTCGGCCCGCGCGGCGGCGAGGACCTCTGGGCGCAAACGGTGAGCCGGTGTCAGCGTGACCACGACATTGTCGCCCCTGAGCCTGTCATGCTCCGGGATCCAGATCACGTCGGCGGTACCGGTGCCCGTGTAGGGATCCTTGACGAAAATCGTGAAGGTCCGGCCGCCGGAGGCGCTCTTCACCCGGCGCAGGTAAGGCACGGTGCGACGGCCGGCCGCCAGCACGATATCGGGAAACGGAGGCGCGATGGCGCTGCCACGGCGGTCGGGCCCCTCTCGCGGGTCGATCGGGCCCCAGGGTGTCAGCCAGGACCAAGGTGGACGCGGCGCGATGAGGCGGCGCTCGGGGCGCAGCCCCAGTTCTTCGGCAATGCCGAAACACTGGACCTCGTCGCCGATCTTGCCGTCGCTGAGGACCCAGGCCGTGGTACCCGCCGGCAGCCGTCGTTGTGCCAGCGCGGGAGCAGCGGCGCCGCGGGCTACGTCGATAAGGGTCAGACGCCCATCTCCCGCCGCAGCCACCAGGCGAAGTGATGGCAGATCGAAGCGACGCGCCGCTCGTCGATGTCGGGCTGATACCAGGCGCCGCTATAGGTCGCCGACAGGACCGACAGGATCGGAACCTGAGCCAGAACCTGGCCACCCGACGACACGATGCCGACACCCTCGAGATTGTCGTTGCCGCCGCCCCCGTCGCGCCCGTTATAAGCCCGCGAGCCGGTGTAGCTGGTGAGATAGATCGAGGAGATCTTGGCCAACACCGTCGCTCCGCCGGCACCGCGGGGCACGATCAGGTCCGCGAAGACCTCGTGCAACTGCCGCGTCAGGACCCCCGTGACCATGACGGCGCCGGCTTCGTTGCCGAGCCGCGCCAGACGTGACGCGTCGACCGCCACCTCGCGAAAGCGCAGCCCGGCCGGCAGGCTCACGGCACCGCCGAAAGGCGCCGCCCCAGGGACCTGCGCGGCGGTCGGCGACAATCCGCCAAACGGCAGCGCGGCTCCGGCCGCCGCCGATACAAGGAAGCCGAGCGCGGCGCGGCGCGGGATGACAGTCATGAGGTTACTCGCGAAATTCAGCGGAAAGCGACGTCGAGGAGTTCGTAGCTCTTGCCGCCGCCGGGCGTGTTCACCTCGACGCTGTCGCCCGTCTTCTTGCCGATCAGGGCGCGGGCGGTCGGGGACGTGATGGACACCTTACCGGATTTCACGTCGGCCTCGTTCTCGCCGACGATCTGGAACACCTTCTTCTCTTCGGTGTCCTCGTCGACCAACGTCACGGTGGCGCCGAACTTGACCGTGCTCCCCGACAATTTCGAGACGTCGATCACCTCGGCGCGCGACAGCTTGTCTTCGAGCTCGGCAATGCGGCCCTCGTTCAGCGACTGCGATTCCTTGGCGGCGTGATATTCGGCGTTCTCGGACAGATCGCCATGGGACCGCGCCTCCGAGATTGCCTGGATGATCCGGGGACGCTCCTCCTGCTGGCGAGTCTTGAGTTCGGCCTCCAACGCGGAATAGCCCGCGACGGTCATCGGCACTCTGTCCATTTCATTCACTCTCAACGATACGTTGCGGACACGTGCCCGCACCGCGATTCGGGGATCGAACCGACCGGCTCTCCCGGAGGCGCCCATCCCTGGCGGCGCGATGTCGGTTCAGGGGGGAGGTCAGGATGATCCGGGCGCGGAACGCCGTCAACTTGCGGCGCCCACCCTCGGTTCCGCGTGCGGCTCGTCAGTGGAAGTAGTCCTGCAAGGCCCGCACTTCCAACTCGCCGCCAAGATAGCCGCCGATGCCGCGTGCCGCCGCGATGGCGCCCGCCAAAGTGGTATAATAGGGCACCTTATGGAGCAGCGCGGCGCGGCGGAGATCGCGCGAGTCGGAGAGAGCACGGGCTCCCTCGGTGGTGTTGACCACGAGCTGAATGCCGCCGTTCTTGATGGCGTCGACCACATGGGGCCGCCCCTCCGACACCTTGTTGACCTTGGTGGCAGCAATACCGGCGTCACGCAGGCTCTTCAGCGTTCCGCCAGTCGCCTGGATCTTGAAGCCGAGATCGGCCAGGACCTTGATCGTGTCGATCACGCGCGGCTTGTCGGCATCCTTCACCGACACGAAGACCGTTCCCTTGCGGGGGACCGCGACACCCGCGCCGAGCTGGCTCTTGGCGAAAGCGATGTCGAACGACCGGTCAAGGCCCATGACCTCGCCCGTCGACTTCATCTCCGGTCCCAGCACGGTGTCGACGCCGGGGAAGCGCGCGAAGGGGAACACGGCCTCCTTCACGGCGACATGGTCGTATTTGAGGGCCGACAGGTCGAAGGTGGCCAGCTTCTCGCCCGCCATGACGCGCGAGGCGATCTTGGCGAGCGGACGGCCAATGACCTTGGCGACGAAAGGCACGGTGCGCGAGGCGCGCGGGTTCACCTCCAGCACGAAGATCGCGCCCTCCTTGATGGCGTATTGAACGTTCATCAGACCGACGACGCCAAGGGCCAGCGCCAGGACGCGGGTCTGGCGCTCGATCTCGGCGATGGTGGCGGCATCGAGTGAATAGGGCGGCAGCGAGCAGGCGCTGTCGCCCGAATGAATGCCGGCCTCCTCGATGTGCTGCATGATGCCGGCCACGACGACGGTCTCGCCGTCGCAGAGCGCGTCGACGTCGATCTCGATCGCGTCCGACAGGTAGCGATCGAAGAGCAGCGGATTGGTGCCGAGAACGGTGTTGATCTGCCCGGTCTTGTCGTTCGGATACCGGGTCTTCACCTCGGGCGGCACGAGGCCCGGCAGAACGTCGAGCAGATAACTATCGAGCGCCGCCTCGGTGCGGATGATCGCCATGGCGCGCCCACCGAGCACGTAGGACGGGCGCACGACGAGCGGCAGACCGAGAGAGGCCGCGACGAGGCGGGACTGTTCGACCGAGTAGCTGATGCCGTTCTTGGGCTGCTTCAGCCCGACCTTGTCGAGCAGACGCTTGAAGCGGTCCCGGTCCTCGGCGAGGTCTATGGAATCGACCGATGTACCGAGGATCGGGATCCCAGCCTCCTGCAGCGCGTGGGCGAGTTTCAGCGGCGTCTGGCCGCCGAATTGCACGATGACGCCCTTCAGCGTCCCGTTCGACCGTTCGACCTCGAGAACTTCGAGCACGTCCTCGGCCGTCAGCGGCTCGAAGTAGAGACGATCCGATGTGTCGTAGTCGGTCGACACCGTCTCGGGGTTGCAGTTGACCATGATGGTCTCGAAGCCCGCATCCGACAGTGCGAAACAGGCATGGCAGCAGCAATAGTCGAATTCGATGCCTTGCCCGATCCGGTTCGGGCCGCCACCCAGGATCACGACCTTCTCACGATCGGACGGGCGCGCCTCGTCGACGACCGCACCCGCGAAGGGAGGCGCATAGGTCGAGTACATATAGGCGGTCGGCGAGGCGAACTCGGCCGCGCAGGTGTCGATGCGTTTGAACACGGGCCGAACGCCCAGGGAGCGGCGCAACGCCGTGACCTCGGTCGCGTCCTGGCCCGTGAGGGCGGCGAGGCGCGCATCCGAGAAGCCGGCAGATTTCAGAGCCCGCAGGTTCGGTGCCGTTTGCGGCACGCCGAATTTGCGCACCTTCTCCTCCAGGTCGACGATGTCCTGGATCTGGGCGATGAACCAGGGATCGAAGCGGCAGGCTTCGTGGATCTCGGCATGGCTCATGCCGTGGCGCAAAGCCTGGGCGACGACGAGAATACGGTCGGGCGTCGGGCGGCCGAGAGCGGCACGCAGCGCGACCTTCTCCTCGCCGGGCACGAGGCCGTCGATTGGGATCTCGTCGAGGCCGTTGAGGCCCGTCTCCAGCGAGCGCAGCGCCTTCTGCAGGCTCTCGCCGAAGGTCCGGCCGATCGCCATGGCTTCGCCGACCGACTTCATGGCGGTGTTGAGCAGCGGCTCGGCGCCGGGAAATTTCTCGAAGGCGAAGCGCGGGATCTTGGTGACGACGTAGTCGATCGTCGGCTCGAAGGAGGCCGGGGTGGCACCGCCCGTGATGTCGTTCTGGATCTCGTCGAGCGTGTATCCGACCGCCAGTTTGGCGGCGACCTTGGCGATGGGAAAGCCCGTCGCCTTCGAGGCCAGCGCGGAGGAGCGCGACACGCGCGGATTCATCTCGATGACGATCATGCGGCCGTTCGACGGGTCGACGGCGAATTGCACGTTGGAACCGCCGGTCTCGACGCCGATCTCGCGCAGCACCGCCAGCGAGGCGTCGCGCATGATCTGATATTCCTTGTCGGTCAGCGTCAGCGCCGGCGCCACCGTGATGGAATCGCCCGTGTGGACGCCCATCGGGTCGACGTTCTCGATCGAGCAGACGACGATGGCGTTGTCGGCGCGATCGCGCACGACTTCCATCTCGTATTCCTTCCAGCCGAGCACGCTCTCTTCGACCAGCACCTGCGTGGTGGGAGAGGCGTCGAGGCCGCGCTCGATGATCTCGATATATTCGTCGCGATTATAGGCGATGCCGCCGCCGGTACCGCCCATGGTGAAGGAGGGGCGGATGATGGCCGGCAGGCCGATGTCGTCGATGCAGGCCAGCGCCTCGCTGAGCGAGCCGACATGGTGCGAGCGCGGCGTGTCGAGACCGATCTTCGTCATGGCGTCGCGGAACAGCTCGCGATCCTCGGCCTTGTCGATGGCCGCCGCCGTGGCGCC
>JAYVMK010000549.1:0-4254 GCA_043758995.1 Lichenibacterium sp.
GCTGGTCGCCTTCGAGGTCGCGGGAGGCAAGGCGGGCGCTTTCCGTTTCGCCAATGCTCTCAGCATCATCGGCATCTCCAACAACCTCGGCGACGCGAAGAGCCTCGTCACCCACCCGGCCACGACGACCCACCAGCGCCTGAGCCAGGAGATTCGCGAGGGTCTCGGCATTTCGGAAGGGATGCTGCGGCTGTCGGTGGGGCTCGAGGATGTCGAGGATTTGATCGACGATCTGCGCGAGGCGGCCCATGTCGCCGCCGCCGGTGTGCCGCTCGCCAAAGCGGCGGAATGACGCTTTTCTCCTAAGCCGCTCGTCTCTCGGCGCGGGGATTAGCGGGTATGGAACGTGACGTCGGCGGCAGTGCGGGGCATGATGGTCCGCCTGCTTCGGGGTCGACCATGTACACAGCCGTGACGCGCGATATCCAGATCACCGTGATCCCGCAATATCTCGCCGATCAATCCGATCCGGAGGATGGCCGCTACGTCTGGGCCTACACGATCGAGGTCGCCAACCTCGGACGACGCACCGTGCAACTCGTGGCGCGGCACTGGGTCATCACGGACGCCGCCGGCAAGGTCGAAACCGTGAGCGGGCTCGGTGTGGTCGGCGAGCAGCCGGTGCTCAACCCAGGCGAGACCTTCCGCTATACCTCCGGCTGCCCGCTCTCGACCTCGTCGGGCGTGATGGAGGGGCATTACCGGATGATCGACGATGCCGGCGCCTCGTTCGATGTCGAGATTCCGGCCTTCTCGCTCGACAGTCCGCAGACCAGGCGTGTGCTGAACTAAGGGGCGCGCGTGTCCCTCTCCCGCGGAGCGGGAAAAGGGCAGCCGCTTGTCACGGCGCGGGGAGCCGTTCCAGCTCGTCGATCAGCCCTTCGATGACGCCGAGACCGATGCTCCAGAATTGCGGATCGTGCGCGTCGAGCCCGAAGGGACGGAGCAGTTCCGAATGGTGCAGCGTGCCGCCGGCCGCCAGCAGCGCGAGATAGCGCTCGGCGAAGCCCTCCGGCGAGGCGCGGAACACGCCGTAGAGCG
The DNA here is from genome assembly GCA_043758995.1 of Lichenibacterium sp. GTDB lineage: Bacteria > Pseudomonadota > Alphaproteobacteria > Rhizobiales > Beijerinckiaceae > Lichenihabitans. The sequence continues at coordinate 1,042 of JAYVMK010000549.1, forward strand.
AGTTCACCAGGCAATCCCCGAAAGCATAGGCATAGACGTAGAAGGGCGAGTGAACGAAATGCGGTACGTAGGACCAGTAGGTCTCGTAACCGGGCCCGAGCCGGATCGCCGGCCCCAGGCTGTCCGCCTGGACCGACATCCAAAGCTCGCCGATGCGCTCTGCCGTTAGCTCACCCTGGCGCCGCTCCTCGTGCAGCTTGCGCTCGAAACTGTAGAAGGCGATTTGGCGCACGACCGTGTTCAGCATGTCCTCGACCTTGGCGGCGAGGAGCGCGAAACGCGCCGCCGGCGTCGCGGCCCGCGCCACCATGGCGCGAAAGGTCAGCATTTCGCCGAAGACGGAAGCGGTTTCGGCCAAGGTCAACGGCGTCGGTGCCATCAGGGCGCCCTGCGGGGCTGCGAGGGTCTGGTGCACCCCGTGGCCGAGCTCGTGGGCCAGCACCATGACGTCGCGCGGGCGGCCCTGGTAGTTCATCAGAACATAGGGATGAACGGCCGGGACAGTGGGATGCGAGAAGGCGCCGGGCGCCTTGCCGGGACGCGTCTCGGCATCGATCCAGCGCTCGTCGAAGAACCGTCCGGCGATGTTCGACAGGGCGGGCGAGAAGCCGCGATAGGCGTCGAGCACCGTATCGCGCGCTTCGGCCCAGGGCACAATCGCCGGCGGAGCGCCGGGCAGGGGCGCGTTGCGGTCCCAATGGTTCAACTGGTCCCGCCCGAACCACTTCGCCTTCAAGCTGTAATAGCGATGCGACAGCCGGGGGTGAGCCGCCTGCACCGCCGTCACCAGCGCCTCGACGACGTCGCGCTCGATCCGGTTCGACAGGTGGCGCGAATCCGCGACATCCTCGAAGCCGCGCCAGCGGTTGGAGATTTCGAGATCCTTCGACAACGTGTTGGTGATCAGCGCGAAGGTGCGGGTGTGCGCCGCCAGCGTCGTGCCGAGCGCCCCGGCGGCGCGTTCACGGACCTGACCATCCAGATCCTGCAGCAGGTTCAGCGTCGGCTCGAGGGACAGCGTCTCGCCGTTCACGTCGAAGCGCAGGCTCGTGATCGTCTCGTCGAAGAGCCGCGTCCAGGCGGAGCGGCCCGTGACGGCCTTCTCATGGAAAAGCTGCTCGAGCCTGGTGTCGAGCTGATGCGGCCGGTCCTTGCGGATGTCGTCGAGCCAGGGACGGTAGCGCGCCAGTGGTCCCTCGTCGGCAAGACGGTCGAGGAGCGCGTCCGGAAGACCGTTGAGCTCGAGCGTGAAGAACAGCAGATGCGACGAGACCGTGGTGACGCGGTCCTGAGCGTCGGCCATGAACTTTGCGCGGGCCGGATCGGACGTGTCCTCGGTGTAGAGAAGCTGCGCATAGGAGGCGGCTCGGCCGAGCACCTCGTCGAGCTTTTCGTACCGTGCCACCGCCTCGGCGAGGCGAAAGCCACCTTTCGGACCCTCCGCGAGCATGCCAAGCCTATCGCGGTAGTCGGCGGCGAATCGCTCCGCGTCCTCACCCGCGGCATCGAGGTCCCGCCCGAAAGCGGGCGCATCCATCCCGGCGTAGAGATCGGCGAGGCTCCAGCGCGGCACATCGCCCAGAGCTTCGGCGCTGGCGGCAGAACGGGCCTGGTGAAAAGCAGGGCGGCGACGGGGAAGGATCATCGGTCTGGTCTGTCCTCGGCTGATGCGCGGCACCGTCCATAAGCCCACCGCACCATGGCGTCACCGGGGCGACCCAGGCGGCTCTCGCGCTCCTCGCGTTAAGACCGGGTTTACCGTCGTGGACGATGGTGAGGTGGCCGGCAGCTCAGAATGTTCGGCATCGGGGACGCATGACCGCAACCATCCTCATCGTCGACGACGATCCCGTCCAGCGCCGGCTTCTCGAAGCCACGGTGCGCCGCTTCGGCTACGAATCCGAGGTCGTGGACGGCGGCGCTGCCGCGCTGCAGCGTCTCGAGGCTCCGGACCTGAAGCCGGTCGACCTCGTCATCTGCGATCTCTCCATGCCCGATGTCGATGGCATGGCGGTGCTTCGCCACATGCGGGAGCGTAAGATCGGCATTCCCGCGATCGTCCAGACAGCCCACGGCACGATCGACACCGTGATTGCGGCCATGCGGGCCGGTGCCATCGATTTCGTGGTCAAGCCCGTCGGCGCCGAACGCCTGTCGGTCTCGATCAAGAACGCTCTCCGCTTCGACGCTCTCGAGGACGAAGTCCGTCGCATGACGCGCCGGGCCTCGGGCGTCCTGACCTTCCGCGACATCGTCACCAAGAGCGACGACATGAGCCGGGCGATCCGTCTCGGCGAGCGTTCGGCGCGCTCCAACATTCCCGTCCTGATCGAAGGTGAATCGGGCGTCGGCAAGGAATTGATGGCGCGCGCCATCCAGGGGTCGTCGGACCGCAAGGGCAAGGCCTTCGTGCCTGTCAATTGCGGGGCGCTGCCCGAGAACCTCATCGAGTCGATTCTCTTCGGCCACGAGAAGGGCGCCTTCACGGGCGCGACCGAAAAGCATCTCGGCAAGTTCGTCGAAGCCAGCGGCGGGACCCTGTTCCTCGACGAGATCGGCGAACTGCCGCTCGACGCCCAGGTGAAGCTGCTGCGGGCTCTTCAGGAGGGCGAGGTCGACCCGGTGGGTGCCAAACGCTCCGTCAAGGTCGACGTGCGGCTGGTCTCGGCGACCAACCAGAACCTCATCGAATTGGTGAAGCAGGGGCGCTTCCGCGAGGACCTGTTCTACCGTCTCAACGTCTTCCCCATCACGATCCCGCCCCTGCGCGCCCGCCGCGCCGACGTGCCCGATCTCGCCCGGCGCTTCGCGGCGCGCTTCGCCGCCGAAGAGGGCAAGAAGGTCACCGGCGTGTCGGCCGAGGCGCTGGCGCTGCTGTCGCGTTACGATTGGCCCGGCAACGTCCGTCAGCTCGAAAACGTGTTGTTCCGTGCCGTCGTGCTGTGCGACGGCGGTGAACTCGGGGTCGCGGAGTTCCCGCAGATCGCCGCCCAGGTCGAAGGCTTCGACGTCCGGGTCCCGGCTGCACCCGCCATGTCGCCGGCGCGGGTCGAGCGCGAGATCGTCAAGATCGAGGTGCGCGATCCCAACGTCATGCGGCTCCTCGACGATTGCGGGGACGTGCGCCGCATGGAGGAGATGGAGGCCGAAATGATCCGTTTCGCTCTGTCGCACTACCGCGGGCAGATGTCCGAGATGGCCCGCAAGCTCGGC
>JAYVMK010000550.1:0-2872 GCA_043758995.1 Lichenibacterium sp.
GCTTCGGCCTGTCGCCTGCATCGCGGCGCCGACTGATAAAGCGCGACTGCATCGGAGACGTTCCGGTGGGTCGACAAGTCCCTTGTCGTCGAACGTGAATGCGCCGAGGTTGGCATATGCTCGAAGTGGTCGTCCTGCTCCTGTTTCCGCTGTTGATGGCCTATTCGGCGGTGTCCGACCTTCTCACGATGACGATCGCCAACTGGATTTCGCTTCTTCTCGTCGGTGCTTTCGTGGTCGTCGCTGTTGTCGCCGGGATGCCGCTGTCGGAACTGCTGACCAATCATCTGGCCTGCGGCTCGGCGGTGCTCGTCATGACCTTTACGCTCTTCGCCTTCGGATGGATCGGGGGTGGGGACGCTAAGCTGGCGGCCGCGACGGCGGTCTGGCTCGGTTGGCAGAAGATGATCGAATACGGGTTCGAAGCTTCCGCCATCGGTGGCGCCCTGACCTTGGCGATCCTGATCTGGCGCCGTTATGAGATGCCTCCGGTTTTGATGCGCCGGGTCTGGATCGCTCGTCTTCATTCCGCGACCAATGGCGTGCCCTACGGCATCGCACTGGCGGTGACCGGACTGATCCTCTATCCCGAGACCTGGGTGTGGACGAGCGTCGCGGGTTCGTGAACGCGACGGCCTGAGTGGACTCCGCCTCAATCGGATCGCAGGTGCTTACCACTGGTCGCCGTTGGACGTTCGATCGGCACCCGATCCTGATCACGCTTCTCGTCTGCTTTCCTCTGGCGTTTGTCCTATCGTGGTCGAGTGCCGCCGATGTGTGGCGCACAGGGGCTTTCGCCAATACCGACGACGCAACGCGGATGGTGCAGATCCGAGACTGGCTTGCAGGGCAGGCTTGGTTCGATCTCTCGGCTCACCGGATGGGTCTGCCGCAGGGCCTGCTTTCGCATTGGTCGCGCGTCGTCGATGTGCCGATCGCGGCCTTGATGCGGTTGTTCGCTCCGTTTTTTCCGCCGGACCTCGCCGAGCGCGCCGCCCGTATTGCTTATCCCCTTGCGCTTCAGGCCGGCCTGATCTCCGCCATGGCCTACACGAGCCGTGTTCTAGCCGGTCCCCGTGCGGCCTTGACGGCGGGGCTGCTCATCATCTTCGCTGGCATCGGCTATTCCCAGTTCGAGCCGGGTCGGGTCCACCATCATTCGCCTCAGATCCTGCTGCTGACACTGAGCGTCGGGACCTTGCTCGACGGTTTCGATCCGGCGCGAGCCCGCCGTGCTGCCTGGTCCGGTCTTTTCATCGCGGTCTCTCTGGCGATCGGGCTCGAGAACCTTCCTTTCATCGGGGTGCTTCTGGTCATTCCGACCGTGGCCTGGATCGTGGCGGGCGCTCGCCTGCGATCGACCCTTCTGTGGTTCTCGGCCTCGGTTGCCGTCGCCACGCCGGTCGTCTTCATCGCTACCGTGCCCCACTGGCGATACGGAGTGTCGACAGTCGATGCTCTCTCGCTTCTTCAGCTCGTCGCGGTTCTGTTGGTCGCCGTCGTCGGCGCGGCGCTCGGGTCCGCGACGCCGCACCTCCCGACGCGGCGCGCCCGTTTCGTAGCCGCCGCTGTCGCCGGAACGCTCGTCGCCGGATTGCTCATTCTCTACTTTCCGGAGGCGCTGCATGGCCCCTTCTACGGCATGGATCCGCTGCTGCGCCCCTTCTGGCTCGACGAGGTCGAAGAGGTCCGGCCCTTGTCCCGCCTTCTGCGCGAAGACCCCGATACGATCGTGGTCCTGATGATGCCGATGCTGGTCGGCGCGCTCGGCGCGATGATCGCACTGGCGCGGAGCCAGGGTCTAAGCCGGCAACGCTGGTTGGCTGTCCTGCCGCTTCTGGCGGTCGGCTTCGCCGGAGCGTTCTGGGGCATTCGTGTCGCCTCTTCGCTTCAGCCTCTGGCGCTGCTGGGCGCGGCTTGGCTCGTCGCGCGGACATGGGATCGGGCGAAACGCGACGGCCGCGGTTTGGCGCTGATCCTGCCCGGCGTCGCCTTCGCAGCCTCGTCGTCGCTGGTTTGGGCCATGGTGCCGATCCCCGAAACGCCGACCCCCGCCGACGCCGCATCCTGTCGAAAGCCGGAAGCTCTGGCGCCGCTCGCGAGCCTTCCACCCGGTGTCGCCTTCGCGCCGATCGACGCCGGTCCCTACCTGCTCGCTCATACGGAGCTGTCCGTTTTGGCCGGGCCTTATCATCGCGACAACGCCGGCAACCATGCCGTCATCGCAGGGTTCCTCGCGCTTCCCGACGCCGCACGGGACATCGTCCGGGCGAGTGGCGCGCGCTACGTCATGACCTGCGGCTACGGAACAGACCTCGAGCGCCGCGCCGCGCCACACGGATTGGCGGCGGTTCTCGCCGAGGGGCGGGTGCCCGCTTGGCTGACACCGATCCCGCTCGGCCCGACGCCGTTCACGGTCTATGCAGTGCAGTGAGCCAGAGCTCCGAATTCTCGGCCGTGCGACTCAGGCGGCAACCCGCTTCGGCACCAGGCGCTCGCTGCTCAGCGCCTCGACGGCGCCCGCATAGCCGCTTTCGCCATAGTCGGCATCCTCGTTGACCTGCCAGACGTCGTAGCGCCGCTCGCCCAAGAGGATGTTTTCGACCGTCAGCATGGCGGTCATCATGGCATGGTCTTGGTTGTTGTATTTGTGCATGCCATTGCGACCTACCATGTGCAGGGTCGGGTAGTCGCGCTCGAGTTCCAGGCGAACCGTGGCGACATTGGCGGCGTAATCTTCGTCGTAGACCGGGTAGGCCTTGGGCTGACGCACCACACAGGCGTCGACCACGTCGTCCGACGAGATCAGGCCGATATGGTCGATCTCGCGCTTCGCCAGCGCCACGATCTCGTCGTCCGAGGATGTCCAGAG
>JAYVMK010000551.1:0-1867 GCA_043758995.1 Lichenibacterium sp.
GATGGATCCGTAATGTCAAAGGCGTACGACGACGATGCCAGCGGCTTGTCGTGATTAGGTACGATGACGACGAGGACAGCAAGGTAATTGGCTTCACTGCTGTCCTTCGCACGGTGGCGGGGCCGAGCTTCGATGCCGACAAACTCCGGCGTGTGCTACAAACCGATCATCTTACCGGAGCGGTCAATCGAGCCCACTTCTTCGAAGTGGCAGAGCGGACCTTCGAGAACTGCAGACGCGCCGGCGAACCACTATCCCTCGTCGCCATCGATCTAGATCGGTTCAAGAGCATCAACGACACCTATGGCCATGCTACCGGAGACGAGGTGCTGAAGGCCGTCTCCGCGGCATGTCGGGCCTCCCTACGCCAGATAGACATGTTCGCTCGTTTGGGGGGTGAAGAATTCACCGTGCTTATGCCGGAAGCCACGCGCAACACAGCGATGGCCCTGGCTGACCGGCTCCGCCAAGCGGTCGCGGCGGTCACTATACAAACATCAACCGGCCCTCTCCAGGTCACGGCGAGCTTCGGCACCGCAACAATGGGACAGTTAACGACCAGCGTAGCACTCCTAATGGCTCAGGCGGACCAAGCGCTCTACGCGGCAAAGCGGGCGGGGCGCGACCGCGTTCGCGAGTTTGACGGTGCTATCGTGCTCGCCTAAGACGCATAACAGACCATTGGCCCAAGACGGACCACTCGGCACCGATCGCCCGGATCGGCTTCGCACGCCGATCGCCATGTCCTGTCGTGTCTCGTCAGACAAACGACCGCTTTCGCCAAAACTGGAGGCACCGAGGATGGGCACGTTGGGTCCGGGTCAGCCCGTCTTGACGCCGCGGCGACCGGGTGTCTTGGCGGGCTCGGGCGGAACCTCGGGCGCCGAAGCCGTTTCGACGCTCCCCTGCGCGGCGCGGCGGCCGAGCCCGATCGTCTTCGCCAACTCCGACCGCTTCGCCGCATAGGCGGGAGCCACCATCGGATAGTCGTGAGGCAGACCCTACTTTATCCGGTAGGCCGCTGGCGTCATGCCGAGACCGGAGAGGTAGCGCTTCATCGACCTCATCTCATGCCCGTCTTCCAGGCTGATGATAAACTGGTCGGTGACAGACTTCCGGATAGCCGCGAAAGTTTCTGCGGCTCGGCGGCCACCCCGACCACCGGAGGCTTGCCGAGGCCCACGAAGGCATCGTGCACGGAACCGATAAGGCCCGGAAGCTCAACAGGTTGAACATGGGTCCTGGCCACGTAAATCGCAACGACCTCGGAGGTCATCTCGGCGAGGGCGGTCTGGTTCAAGTCGGACATCAGTTATCTCCACCACCCGGCGCTAGTTACGCGTGTCTTCTACTCCGCCGCTGTCTGGGTCGCCACGGCCTCAAGCACCGGATGAGCTCGCGAGCCGAGACCGAAGGCTGTCACGACCTTGTCGTGCAATTTAGTGGAAAGCCGCTCTGCCGACGCCGCGTGCTCAATCGCCTGAGTCGCCGCCTGTTGTAGTGCTGCCGCCTTCTGCTCAGCCTTGATGGCTCGTGCCTCAGCCGCATCGCTGCGCCGTTTCAGCGTTGAGATGTCCCGGTCCAATCCATCGATCTGAACTTTGAGACCGGAAGCAAGGCGCTTCCACTGCTCGATGGCTTCGTTCTGTGCGCCAGCGTGAGCGCTGGCACGCTCGGTTTCGTGCTCCAGGTCGTGCTCAAGGCGTTGGCAGCGGCCAATCAACACATCGAAAGCCTGTGAGGCGCGGTCTAATATTTCAGCTGCCATATTGAAGTTGCGGGGGGACGTTGCCGAAAATGCGGAAGGCTCGGATGGGACTGCGTTGTCGAGTTCACCCCGACTCTGATCGAAGAAGCGCCGCATCAG
>JAYVMK010000552.1:0-4456 GCA_043758995.1 Lichenibacterium sp.
GAGGAGACCCCATGCCCAAGACCCTGAGGGGGCCAGGCCTGTTCCTGGCGCAATTCGCCGGCGACGCCGCGCCGTTCGATTCGCTGGATGCCATCTGCCGCTGGGCGGCGGGGCTCGGCTACAAGGGCGTGCAGATCCCGACCTGGGACGCGCGCCTCTTCGACCTCGCCCGCGCGGCCGAATCGAAGACCTATTGCGACGAGGTGGCGGGCGTCGCCGCCTCGCACGGCCTCGCCATCACCGAGCTCTCGACCCATCTCCAAGGCCAGCTCGTCGCCGTCAACCCGGCTTACGACGCCGCCTTCGACGGTTTCGCGCCCGAGGCCGTTCGGGACCGACCGCAGGAGCGGCAGGCCTGGGCGGTGGAGCAGCTCATGGCGGCGGCCCGGGCTTCGCGCCATCTCGGGCTCTCGGCCAGCGTATCCTTCACGGGGGCGCTCGCTTGGCCCTTCGTCTACCCCTGGCCGCAGCGCCCGGCCGGGCTGATCGAGACGAGCTTCGCCGAGCTGGCCCGCCGCTGGCTGCCGATTTTCGACGCCTACGAGGACAACGGCTGCGACCTCGCCTTCGAACTGCACCCGGGCGAGGACGTGTTCGACGGCGCCACCTTCGAGATGTTCCTCGACGCCGCGGGCGGCCACAAGCGCTGCGCCGTCAACTACGACCCCTCGCATTTCCTGCTGCAGGGCCTCGATTATCTCGGCTTCATCGACGTCTACCACGAGCGCATCAAGGCCTTCCACGTCAAGGACGCGGAGTTCAATCCCACGGCGCGGCAGGGCTTCTACTCGGGCTTCCAGCCCTGGATCGACCGCGCCGCCCGCTTCCGCTCGCTCGGCGACGGCCAGGTCGATTTCATCGGCATCTTCTCGAAGCTGGCCCAGCACGGCTACGACAGCTGGGCGGTGCTGGAGTGGGAATGCTGCCTCAAGCACCCCGAGGACGGCGCGCGCGAAGGGGCGGAGTTCATCGCCGCCCATATCATCCGGGTGACCGAGAAGGCCTTCGACGATTTCGCCGGCGGCTCCGCCGACGAGGGGCGCAACCGGCGCATGCTGGGCATCGGGTGAGGGCGCGGACATGACGGGCAAGTCCACAGGAAGACGCATCCGCCTCGGCATGGTGGGCGGCGGCGAGGGCGCCTTCATCGGCGCCGTGCATCGCATCGCGGCGCGGTTCGACGATCGCTACGAGATGGTGGCCGGGGCGCTCTCCTCGACACCGGAGAAATCGGCGCGCTCGGCGGCCGCCTTGGGGCTCGATCCCGCGCGCTCCTACGGCGACTTCGCCGAGATGGCGCGGGCCGAAGCGGCGCGGTCCGACGGGATCGAGGCCGTCGCCATCGTGACGCCGAACCACCTGCACGCGCCGGCGGCCCACGCCTTCCTCGATGCCGGCATCCATGTCATCTGCGACAAGCCGCTGACGACGACGCTCGACGACGCGATCTCGCTCGCCGACCATGCGCGCCGGGCCGGGCGCCTCTTCGCCCTGACCCACACCTACACGGGCTATCCGATGGTGCGGCAGGCCCGCGCCATGGCGCGGGGCGGGCAGCTCGGCACGATCCGCGTCGTGCAGGTCGACTATGCGCAGGACTGGCTCGCGGGCCCTCTCGAAGCGACGGGGCAGAAGCAGGCCGAATGGCGCACCGACCCGGCCCGCTCCGGCGCCGGCGGCTGCCTCGGCGACATCGGCACCCACGCCTACAACCTGGCGGGCTTCGTCACCGGCCTCGTCGTCGAGGAAATCTGCGCCGAACTCACCACCTTCGTTCCCGGCCGCCGGCTCGACGATGACGTGCGGGCGCTGCTGCGCTATCGCGGCGGGGCCCGCGGCAGTCTCTGGGCCAGCCAGGTGGCGAGCGGGGAGGAGAACGAGGTCACCCTGCGGGTCTACGGCACCGCGGGCGGGCTCGAATGGCGGCAGAGCGCCGCCAACGAACTCGTCTACACCCCGCTCGGCGAGGCGCGCCGGATCCTCACTCGCAACGGCGTCGGCGCGGATGCCGCCAGCCGCGCCGTGTCGCGCGTGCCGTCGGGCCATCCCGAGGGCTACCTCGAGGCCTTCGCCAACCTCTACACGGAGGCTGCGGATGCCATCCTGGCGGCACGCGAAGGCCGGCCGGCCGACCCCGACGGCGTGCTGACGACGGTCGAGGACGGCGTCGACGGTCTACGCTTCATCGAGGCCGCCCTCCGGTCGTCCCAGGCCGGCGCGGTATGGACGCCTCTCGGCGCCTCCCGCTGAGATCGCGAGAGCCCGGCCGGTGATCCCGCAGCGCCACGATCTCGTCCAGGTGGCGCCGGCCGATTGGGACGACATGCTGGCGGCCACTGCGGCCCTGGCCCACCGGCCCTCGGCGGCGCGGCAGCGTCTCGAGGGCTGGGCGGACCGCGGCTGGCCGGCGATCGTGCGCCGCCGCTCCGCCGAGGATCCTCCAGGCGCACTGCCCCTCGGCGTGCCCTTGCCGCCCTCTCTCGGCAAGCAGCGCTTCGCCCTGGTGTTGCCGGCCGGGCGCCCGTGGAGGCGGGCCGAGGCCCCGGATCTCGCCGCCGCGCGACCCGTGGCGCCGACGGACTGGCGGGACTCCGTCGACGCATTGATCCGCCTCGGCGAGGGGTGCGGCGCGGTCCCTCGCCCGTTCGGCGCCCTGCTCTGGGCTGCCGTGACGGGCCTCGCCTATCTGCGGCCCGGATCCGACCTCGACCTGCTCTGGCCCGTGACGCGTGACACAGACCTCGAGTCCCTGCTCGACGGCATGGCGCGGATCGACGCCGCCGGCGCCCCGTGCATCGACGGCGAGATCCTCCTGCCCGACGGCGCCGGCCTCCACTGGCGCGAGTTGGCGCGGGCCCGGCGCGCGCCCGGCGGCGAGGTTCTGGCCAAGACCCTGCAGGGGCTGACGCTGCGCCGCGCCGCCTCGCTCTTCGCATCGTGAGACTCATTCGGATGCGAGCCGTCCTTGACTCCCGCCCCCCATTTGTTAGGCACCCTAGCGAAAGTCGGGTTGTCCGCCGGCCCTCTGCGACAGGCGCGGCCTCGCGAGCGTTGGAGACGAGATGCTGATCATTCTGCGGGCCGCCCTGGCAGCCGGCCTCGCCATGACGGGCCTCGCCACCCTCGGCGCCGCGCCGGCCGCCGCGCAAGGCGTCGTCAAAGGCAAATACGGCGACTGGGAGATGCGCTGCGAGACGCCGGCCGGTGCCGCGCATGAGCAATGCGCCCTCCTGCAGCGGATCGAGGCCGAGGACCGGCCCAACGTCAATCTCGTGGTGATCGTGCTCAAGACCGCGGACGGCAAGAGCCGCTTGCTGCGCGTCGTGGCGCCGCTCGGCGTGCTTCTGCCCTCGGGCCTGGGCCTCAAGGTCGACAATGTGGATGTCGGGCGGGCGGGCTTCGTACGCTGCCTCCCCACGGGCTGCGTGGCCGAGGTCGCCATGGAGGACAAGCTGATCGACCAACTGAAGGCCGGCACCACCGCCACCTTCATCATCTTCCAGACGCCCGAGGAAGGCATCGGCATTCCGCTGACGCTGACGGGCTTCAAGGACGGTTTCGACAAGCTGCCGTGACGGATGCGGAAACCATCGGCATTCCGGCGGGATGGTGATGGATCCGACAGGTCGATGTGGGACGGTGAGGCCCTGGGCCGCAACGCGGTCCGGCATGATAGAGTATGGGCTGCCGCTCCGCGCGGACCGGTCTTGGAGGGTTGGATGAGACGAGTTGGAGCGCGCGCCGCGGTTCTGTGCTGGGCCGGTCTGGCGCTCGGCGGATGCGCCGCCACCGAGAAGCTGATGCCATCGACGAGCAGCGGCGGCTCGGTCTTCGGCAACCTTCTCGCCTTCCACACCTCCGACCCCGGGCCCGCCAAGCCCGGTGCCGCGGGCCAGACGGAGACGGAACTGCTCTGCCCCACCGTGCAGGTGCTCGACGGCACCTCCTCCTACCGGACCTATGCCGGGACGGAGCAGAGCAACGCGGCCGTGCGCTACCAGTTCTCGATGGGCGAGGTCGCGCGCGACTGCACCAAGGTCGGCAAGGACATCCAGCTCAAGGTCGGCGTCTCGGGCCGCGTGCTGCTCGGCCCCGCCGGCAGCCCCGGCTCCTTCACGGTGCCGGTGCGCGTCGCGGTGCGGCACGACGGCGACGGCAAGGCCGTCGCGACGAAGTTCTACCAGGTCCCGGCGACGATCGGCGCCGGTTCGGACGCGACGGACTTCCAGGTCGTCACCGAGCCGATCACGGTCCCCTTCGTGACCTCCAACGCCGACGACGATTACACGATCCTCGTCGGCTTCGACGCCGGCGGCAAGGCGCCCGCCGCGGCGGGCGGCACCGCCAAGAAGGGCCGCCGCGCCCATGGCAAGGCGGCGCCGGCCGAAGCGGCTCCCCAGGGCTGAGGCCGGGCCGCGCAGGCGTGCGGCGGGGCGCGGGCGGTTCGTCCATCGGG
>JAYVMK010000553.1:0-1998 GCA_043758995.1 Lichenibacterium sp.
TGTCTCAGCAGACCATTGCCACCCTGGTTGCGAGGGCTGTCCACCTGAAGTCTCAGGCGGCGGCGGCCAGCGCGACCACGTCACCGAATGCTTCGACCGCCGTCTCGCCTTCCATTCCGGCACGTGCCCGACCGGCAAGCACGATGTCCAGATCGGTGACGCCGAGGAATCCGAACACCTGACGGAGGTAGCCGCTGGCGTGATTGTAGCCTTCGATCGGCGATCCCGGGCTGAAGTCGCCGCCGCTCGCAAGGAAGATGGTGGCTTTCTTGCCCGTCAGTTGCCCGACGTTGTCGACGACGGTGACGCCGACCCGTACGATATGGTCGATGTAGGCCTTCAGCACCGCCGGAATGGCGAAGTTGTACATCGGCGTGCCGATGACGATGCGGTCGGCCGCCTGCAGCTCGGCGACCAGATCGTTGGATATCCTGATCGCGGCGGCGCTTTCCGGTGAATGTTGCTCGGGCGGCGTGAACGCGCCGCCGATCCACGGCAGGTCGACGAAGGGCAGGCTCGTCTTCACCAGATCGCGCCGGATCACCTGGCCGTCCGGGTGCGCCGTCCGCCACTTCTCGACGAAAAGCGACGTGAGCTTGCGGGAGGTTGAATGATCGAAGCGGGGGCTCGAGTCGATCGCGAGAAGTGTGGGCATTGCGCTGTTCCGTTTCGGTGGAGGTCGGGGCTTCCGTATGTCGAGCCTGCGATCGGAAAAAAAGACGCGAAGTTACGACCGACTTGACCTACATTCTAGAACATGTCCCAGCTGACCCTCGATCAGATCCGCGTATTCCTCGCCGTCGTCGACGACGGGAGCTTCACGAAGGCGGCGACGGCTCTGAACCGCGCGCGCTCTGCCGTGACCTATGGCATCCAGAACCTGGAAGCGCAGATCGGGCTGCCGCTGTTCGACCGAACAGCCTATCGTCCGACGCTGACCGAGGCAGGTCGCACGCTCCTTTGGCGTGCGCGACGCATCTCCGAGGAGTCGGAGGCCTTTCAGCAGTCTGCGCGAAGCCTGGCCAGCGGGCTGGAAGCCGAGCTGACGCTCGTGATGGACTCTATGTTTCCGGTCCCGCCGATCGTCGAAGCGCTCCGCTCCTTCATGACGACGTTTCCGACCGTCCAGCCGCGCGTCTACGTTCAGCCTCTCGGCGCGGCAGCGGAGCTGGTGCTCGACGGAACCTGCATGATCGGGTTCCTCCCCTTCATCTTCAGTGACACGGCCGCATTCAAGAGCTTCCCGCTGCTGACCATCGACCTCGTTCCAGTCGTATCTCCCGATCACCCGCTCGCGGCGATCGAAGGAGCGATCGAAACGCATGTCCTGCAGCGGCACGTCCAGCTGGTGCTGACCGACCGCTCCGCTCTGACGGCGGGGCGGGACTATGGCGTCCTTTCCGCGCGAACTTGGCGCTTGGCAGATCTCAGTGCCAAGCAGTCGATGCTGCTGGCCGGCCTCGGCTGGGGCAACATGCCCTTCCACATGGTGGAGGACGACATAAAGCGGGGGCGCCTGAAGGTGATTCGGCCGGCAGACTTCGATCCGCGTGTCGCACGGCTCGTGATGGGATGTGCCTATCTCGGCAGCGATCGGTTGGGCCCCGCCGCCCGGTGGCTAGTCGAACGGCTAGCGGCAACCCTGGGAGAGGATCTCGTCACGACGGACGCGCATGCGGCACGAATGTCGGAGGGCGGAGAATGAGGTTCCCCTCGGCACGAGATGGACTGAGGTGGTTCCGTTTGTCTGAACAGCGTGCAGCGCTTCGATAGGTGGAATCCTGCCGGGTTCAGGCGGCCGCGGTTTGCGGAAGCCTGTCGAAATAGGCTCGGTCCGGCGTCTTCCGGTTAAGGCTCGAATGCGGCCTGCGGCCGTTGTAGAGGGCCAGGTAGCGGCCGATCGAGGCACGGGCTTCGCCGACCGAGTCGTAGGCTCGGGATAGATCTCTCGTATTTGATCGAGCGCCAGAGCCGTTCGACGAAGACGTTATCCCGCCA
>JAYVMK010000554.1:0-12624 GCA_043758995.1 Lichenibacterium sp.
ATCGCCCGCACCGACGAGGTGCTGGCGCAGTGGCGTTGATTCAGCGCTTGGTCGACGGTGCGAGCCGGTCTGGCCGGAGGCGATGGCGGGCATCGGTGAGGCGCCAAGCGGCGCCATAGACGGCCGCCACCGTGCCCAGCAGGCCCGCCGAGGCGAGGAGAAACAGCGTCAGGATCTGATAGGCGGCAGCGGCCCGCGGGTCGGCTCCGGCAAGAATCTGACCCGTCATCATGCCGGGCAGGGTGACGAGACCGGCAGCCGACATCTGGTTCAGGATCGGGATCAGCCCGGCTCGGATCGCACCCCGCATGGGGCCGCCGAGGGCCTCGAACCGCGTCGCGCCGAGGGCCAGCCGCGCCTCGATGGCGTTGCGATCCCGCGAGACCGCGATGCCGAGCCCGTTCAGCCCGACGCTGATGGCGCTCATCACCGAGCCGAGGATGATGCCGATCAGCGGCACCAGCACCCGCGGATCGTACCAGACGGCGGGGCGAAGCTTCGTGGCATAGCCGACCGCCACGACCAGCACGGTCGCGCCCGCCATGGTGGCGCCGCCGAGGCCGTAATGCCAGACGCCCCGCAGCGGGCGGTCCTGCCGGGCGGCGATCTCGTAGGTGGCCGCGCTCATCATCACGGCGGCGGCGGCCACGACGACGCCCGGCGAGGCTGCGGCGAAGACGCGGCCCAGCACGAAGCCTACCAGCGTCAGCTGCAGCACCGTCCGCGTGCCCGCCACCACGATGGTGCGCGCGAGGCCGAGGCCCAGGGCGAGGCTGAGCGCGGCGCTGGCTAGCAGCAGACCGGCCGCGATCGCGAGGTCGGTCGGGCCGAGGCTCGCCTCGTTCATGCCGCCACTCCAGCCGGCCGGCCGTCGGCGACCGGGTAGGTGGCGTCGGCGAGCCGTACCACCTGGTCGGCGCTGTGCGATACGAGGAGCAGCGCCATGCCTCGGGCGAGCCTCGCCCGTAGGATCGCCTCCACGGCCGCGGTCGCGGCAGGATCGAGCGCCGCCGTCGGCTCGTCGAGCAGCAGAATGCGAGGCGTTCCGGCGAGGCCGCGCAGCAAGGCGAGCCGCTGACGCTCGCCGGTAGAGAGACGCGTCACGGGCCAGTCGAGCACCCCCGCGGGAAGGCGGAGGGAGTCCCGGTTGGGCTCGAAATCCGGGTTCGGCGTCGGGAAATGGTCGCCCACGCGGTCCGCCCACCAGCCCGACTCGGCCGCGAGATAGGTCACGCGCCGACGCCACTCGGGCGCCGGCAGGCTGTTGCGGTCGACCCCGTCGAGCAACACCTGACCGTCATGAGGGTCGAGGTCGGCCACCATGCGGAGCAGGACGCTCTTGCCCGCGCCCGACGGTCCCGTCACGGCGCAACAGGTGCCATCCGCGACCGACAAGGTGAAAGGCCCGAATCCCGGGCGTCGCAGGCTCTCGATCACCAGCATGCCGCCTCGCGATGATCGTTCGATGAGAGAAGGAGTGAATTGGCGGAAGAGAGTGGGGGTCGAACCCACCAAGAACCGGCTCGCAGCCCTTCCCGGATTTGAAGTCCGGACGTCCCACCGGGGAGCGTTTCTCCTCCAGAGACTGAAAGCGCGATCGCGAGGCGAGCGCGCTTCCTCCTCACGTTACTCGGCGGCGTTGCGGCTGCCGGTGCCGTAGCGGTTGACGATGTAATCGTCGACAAGCTGCTTGAACTCGGCCGCAATATTGGCGCCGCGCAGGGTCAGGGCCTTCTGCCCGTCGATGAAGACCGGGGCAGCCGGGGTCTCGCCGGTGCCGGGAAGGGAAATGCCGATGTCGGCATGTTTCGACTCGCCCGGGCCGTTGACGATGCAGCCCATGACGGCAACGATGAGGTTCTCGACACCGGGGAACTTGGTCTTCCACTCCGGCATCGACGTCACGATGTAGCTCTGGATGTCGCGTGCCAGTTCCTGGAAGGTCGTCGAAGTCGTTCGGCCGCAGCCAGGGCAGGCGGCGACAAGCGGCACGAAGGTGCGGAAGCCCATGGTCTGAAGGATCTCCTGCGCGACCTTCACCTCGAGCGAGCGGTCGCCGCCGGGCTCGGGCGTCAGCGACACGCGGATCGTGTCCCCGATCCCGTCCTGCAGCAGAATGCCGAGCGCCGCCGAGGACGCGACGATGCCCTTGGATCCCATGCCGGCCTCGGTCAGGCCGAGATGGATGGCATAATCGGTCCGTGACGCCAGGGTCTTGTAGACGGCGATCAGGTCCTGCACCGCCGAGACCTTGGCGGACAGGATGATCCGGTCCTTGCCGAGTCCGAGCTCCTGGGCGCGTTCGGCCGAGTAGAGAGCGGAGCGGACCATCGCCTCACGGGTCACGGCGCGCGCCTCGACGGGGACGGCCGAGCGGGCGTTCTGGTCCATCAGGCTGGTCAGCAGCTCGCCATCGAGCGACCCCCAGTTGGCGCCGATGCGGACGGCCTTGCCGTAGCGGATCGCCGTCTCGACGATGGCCGAGAACTGCTTGTCCTTCTTGTCCTTGAACCCGACGTTGCCGGGGTTGATGCGGTATTTGGCGAGCGCCTCGGCGCAAGCGGGATGGTCCGCCAGAAGCTTGTGGCCGATGTAGTGGAAGTCGCCGACCAGCGGTACGTCGCAACCGATGCGGTCGAGGCGCTCGCGAATCTTCGGAACGGCCGCTGCCGCCTCGTCCCGATCGACCGTGATGCGGACGAGCTCCGAACCGGCGCGGGCCAGCGCCGCGACTTGGCGCACGGTGCCGTCGATGTCGGCCGTGTCGGTGTTTGTCATGGATTGAACCACGACCGGGGCACCTCCGCCGACCGTGACATGGCCGACCTTCACCGCAACGGTGCGGCGACGCGGCTCCGCGCCGGCGCGTTCGTTGGGGATGGTCGAGGGAACCTCGGACATAGGAGGCGCGTCTCCGCTGATCATCATGCGGCCTTCAATGGTGGGGAAAGCCGACAAGGTCAAGGCGAAGGGCCCGGTTCGCCTCAAGCCCGCGACTGCGGTCGTCTGAAGCGCGGGTGTCTAGGCCGAGGCGCGCCGACCGGACCTGAAATGAGCTCGAAGCTTAAATGTCGCGCTTCGGTTGCAATAGGGCGTCGCCCGGTCGTCGCAAACAAAGGTTAAGGCCGGCCCGTGGCGGTCCGCCTCACCCATTTGGGTGTGCGTCGAAAATATTTCTCGGGGCGGGTTTCGCTGCTGGTCCGAGCGCGTGAATCACGGGCATGATGGCGGCGGGACAACCGCAAGACGAGATTGAGGCGCTACGATGCACCCGACCGAGCCGAAGTCTTTGTCCGACTACTTCAAGGAGGGCATGAAGAGCCGCCGCGACGGCAAGAGCCTTCACGACAACCCCTACAGCGCGGGCAGTGCCGGGCGGCGCGAGTGGAATGCAGGATTCTGCGCCACATCGACGAGCGACGACGATCTTGCCCTGGAAGACGACGATGACGACCGCCACGTCCCGGAGGACTGATCCCGATCGTTACCGCGGTGCAGCGGTGACACGCGCGCCCTGAGACCAGCTATGGCCACGCCGTGACGCGCGCGCTGTTCCCTCGTTAGCGCTCGCGATGACGGCCGCTGTGTGGCGTCAGGCTTCCTTGGCGCGCGCGATCGCCTTGCGGATCAGATCCTTGGCCTCGTCGGCGCCGACCCATCCGACGATCTTGACCCATTTGCCGGGCTCGAGATCTTTGTAGTGGGCAAAGAAATGCTCGATCTGCTCCAGCGTGATCTGAGGTAGGTCGGTATAGTTGGCGATCTTCTCGTAGCGCTTGGTCAATTTGGTCACCGGCACCGCAATGATCTTCTCGTCGCCGCCGCTCTCGTCTTCCATCATCAGGGCGCCGACGGGGCGGCAGGCCATCATGGCGCCGGGGACGATCTCGCGCGTATTGGCCACGATGACATCGCATGGGTCGCCGTCGTCCGACAGCGTGTGCGGAATGAAGCCGTAGTTCCCGGGATAGCGCATCGAAGTGTGGAGAAAGCGGTCGACCTTGAGGATGCCGGCTTCCTTGTCGAGCTCGTATTTGATCGGCTCGCCGCCGATCGGCACCTCGATGATGACGTTGATCTCGTCAGGCGGGTTCTTGCCGATCGCAATGGCGTCGAGGTTCACGGGGCGTCTCCGTTGTCTTCTGAAGGGGCGGCGCAGGTATCGCCAGACTTTCGACCGCTCATAAACGAGGCGGCAGAAGAAAGAAACGGTTCATGCCGCATCCGCCAGCCGGTGAAAAGCGGGCCGAGTCTCGAACCGTTCGGCGGCTTTAGTCGAAGCCGAAGGCGATGCGGCCCCGCAGGTCCTGCCCGAACCGCTCTTCGGCACGGCGCACGATCCGGCCGCCAAGTCTCAGATAGAAGGAGGTGGCGCGGTCATTATCGGCGAGCGCCCAGACGAGGCAGGTGTCGTAGCCGTGTTCGGCAAGGTCCTTGCGGGCGGCCTCGAACAGGCGACGGCCGAAGCCCATGCCCTGGTATTGCGGCGCGAGGTACAGTTCGAAGATCTCGCCCCGATAGGGCAGGGCCGGGACGCGGTTGCGCCCGTAGCTGGTGTAGCCGCCGATACAATCGTCGAAATCGAGGACCGAGAGACGGCTGCCGTTGCGGATGGCCTTCAGCCACCAGGCGGGACCCCGCCGCGCCACCATCTTGTCGAGCTCGCGACCCGGAATGATGCCGCGGTAGGCATCGAGCCAAGCCGCATCATGGACCGCCGCGATGGCCACCGCATCGCCGGCCCGTGCCCCCCGGATCGTGATCAGAGTCTCGGCCATGACACGATCGTAGGGCTGAGCCCGCCGATCGCGCAAGAGCCGGTCGCAGCTGAACCGCGGTTCTTTTAGCGCGGCTGTTGAGCGCGGCGGTCGCCGTTGCCGCGGGGCCTGTTGGCCCCCTGGTCGGCGGGACGGGACGGATCGCGCGGACGCGCGGGAGCCGCCGGGGCGGCACCGTCACGCGGCCGGACAGGGCCGCCGGTGCCACGCGGTGCGCCCTCGGCGCCATGCCGCGGCTGGCCGGAGCGGTTTCCAGCTCCGCGACCCTCGCCGGAGGGCTTGGCGCCCTGGCCTGGCCGGCCCCGAGCCGCGCGTGGATCCCGATAGGGCGTCTCGGCCTGCGCCGGCGCCGAGACGGGGCCCATCTTGCCCTCCTGAACGGGCACCTTCTGGCGGATCAGCCGCTCGATGTCGCGGAGGTAGGAGCGCTCGTCTTCGCCGCAGAGCGAGATCGCCGAACCTTCGGCGCCCGCGCGAGCCGTGCGGCCGATGCGGTGGACATAGGTCTCGGAGATGTTCGGAATGTCGAAGTTGATGACGTGGCTGACGCCGTCGACATCGATGCCGCGTGCCGCGATGTCGGTGGCGACGAGCAGGCGCGACTGGCCCGACTTGAAGGCCCCCAGAGCCCGCTCGCGCTGGTTCTGCGACTTGTTGCCGTGGATCGCGTCGGCCTTGAAGCCCGAAGCGTTCAGGTATTTCACGACCTTATCGGCGCCGTGCTTGGTGCGGGTGAAGACCAGCGCGCGGCTGATGGCTTCATCGGCCAGGAGCCCGTGCAGCATGCCCTGCTTGTCGCGTGTCGGGCAGAAGATCACGCTCTGCCGGATGCGGTCGGCCGTGGAGGAGATCGGAGCCACGGCGACTTCGACGGGGTTGGTCAGCAGGGTCGAGGCCAGCTTGGCGATGGCCGGCGGCATGGTGGCGGAGAAGAACAGGCTCTGGCGCTTCTTCGGCAGCAGGCTGACGATCCGCTGGATGTCGCGCATGAAGCCGAGGTCGAGCATGCGATCGGCCTCGTCGAGAACGAAGACGCCGACGTCTTCCAGCGTCAGGGCGCGCTGATTGATCAGGTCGATCAGGCGGCCGGGAGTCGCCACGACGATATCGACACCGCGCGCGCAGGCGCGGATCTGGCGGCCGACCGGCACGCCGCCGAAGACCAGCGTGGTCGAGAGGCGCAGGAATTTCGCATAGGCGATGATGTTCGCCTCGATCTGGCTCGCCAGTTCGCGGGTCGGCGACAGCACCAGTACGCGGCAGCTGCGGGGCTTCGGCTGCGCATCGGTCTGCGACAGACGGCCAAGGATCGGGAGTGAGAAGGCGGCGGTCTTGCCGGTGCCCGTCTGGGCGATGCCGAGAAGGTCGCGGCCGGCCAGCACGTGCGGGATGGCGCCGGCCTGGATCGGTGTGGGGGTCTCATAGCCTTCGGCGGCCAGCGCCTTCAGGATCGGCGCGGGAAGGCCGAGATCGGAGAATGTCGTCAAAGTGTCCTGTCTTTTCGTTCGAACTGCGCCGCAAGCCTCCAGGCGAGCTTCAAGCGTTTGAAGCCGCCATCGTCCGGAGCAGGGCGCGAAAAGGCCGGTGACGGGAAGCTCCCACTCCGGGGTGGGAGAAGCATGGACGCGTTGAGGCGTCGCATGTGTCCGGCTGCGATTGATATGCCCGTGCTGCGCTGCAAAATCAACAGGCGAGAGAAGAGAGACGGACAGATGCGCGTGCCGTGCATCGAAAGCAGCGGTCCGCGCGTCCTCTCGCAGGACGATCCGGCCGAGATCGGCGGAACGGCGAAGGTGACGGTATGGCGGTGGTGAACCAGGACACACAACGCAACGGGCCCGTGGAGCGGGCCGCCGCCCTGGTGCCGCCTCCCGCCGGCCGGGGCTTCCGCTGGATCGTGGTGACGCTGCTCGCCCTGTCGACGGTGGCTCTTGCCGTCATCGCGGTGCTGCTCGGCCTTGTCTACCTGCACCTGCAGGCGACCGATGTCGCGTCGCTGAAATCCGACATCGCCGGCGTGAAGACCGAGACGGCGAGCTTCCATGCCGACGTCGCCAAGTCCCTGGCCGGCATGCAGAAGGGGTTGTCCGACACTGCCAACGAGGTCAATTCGGCGACGTTGCAGCTCAACGACATCGCGCTGAGCCTGCACAAGAAGCCCTGAGCGACGAGCCGGGGCCATCGGGGCGGACGTCGCGGCTTTACGGGTCCTGCGCGAGGCATCAGACTGCCGGCATGACCTCAGCAACGCTCTCTTCCCGCCTCGATCGCGCCCTCGCCGACCTGCCCCGACGCTTTGCCGGACCGGGCGGCGGCGTGGCGGTGCTGCGCGACGGTGACGTGCTGGCCCGCCACACCTGGGGCTGGGCCAATGCCGAGCGGCGCATCCTCTTCACGCCGCGCACGCTGTTTCGCATGTGCTCGATCACCAAGCAGTTCACCTGCGCGCTGATGCTGGACCTCTTCCCGGATCCCGCGGTGCTCGACGCGGAGGTGCGGAGCCGCCTGCCACGCCTCGAAGGCGCTGCTCCGAGCGCGCTGCACCTTGCCCACAATCAGTCGGGTCTCCGCGATTATTGGGCGGTGGCGATGCTGCAAGGCGCCCCGGCCGAGTCGGATTTCGGCGACGCCGAGGCGGAGGCCGTGATCGGCGGCGCGCGAAGCCTGCAATTCGCGCCCGGCACGCGCTACTCCTACTGCAATCAGAACTTTCGCTTGCTCTCCGACATCATCGAGGCCCGAACCGGAGAGACTTTCGCCGACCTGCTGCGCCGTAGGATCCTGGAGCCGGCCGGCATGGTGACGGCGCTGCTGGCGGCCGACACGCGGGCCTTGCCGGACGGCACGGAAGGCTACGAGGGCAGCCAGGCGACCGGCTTCCGTCCGGCCGTGAACCGCATCCTGTGGACCGGGGACGCGGGGCTCGGCGCGTCTCTCGACGACATGATCGCTTGGGAACGCCAGATCAACGCGGGTCGCGACGATGCCCGGTCGCTCTATCGTCGCCTTTCGGCGCCGGTCCGATTCATGGATGGCGCCTCGGCGGCCTACGGGTTCGGCCTCGCACGCTCGACCGAGATGGGCCGCGCTACGACGGGGCATGGCGGGGCGCTGCGTGGCTGGCGCAGCCATCGTATCCATGTCGCGTCCGAACGGCTCAGCGTCGTCGTCATGTTCAATCACCTCTCCGACGCGCGTTCGGCGGCGCTCGACATTCTCGCGGCCGTTCTCGGCGAGACACGGCCCGCTCCCGATCCGGCGCTGCCCGCGCCCGATTGGGTCGGCGCCTATCGCGAACCGGAGACGGGGCTGTCGGCGCGCGTCGTTCCGGCGGGAGCCGGGCAGGTGACACTGCGCTTCGGCCAGGCGCCGGAAACGCTCGACCTTTGCCCGGAGGGAACGGCGGGACGGGCCGGCACGCGGCTGCAGCCTACGCCTGAGGGTCTGCTGCTCGAACGCCCGGGCGATAATCTCAGAAGTATTCTTGTCCCATGCGGGACCACGGCGCCGCAACTCGATCTCGCCGGGGTCTACCGCTGTGCCGACCTCGGTGCCGACCTCACCGTGACGGATGCAGGAGGCGTCCTCTACGGCGGCTTCTCGGGTTCGCTCGGCCGCGGGCGCATGGAGCTTCTCGATCCGGTGGGGACCGATGTGTTGGCTCTGCCCTGTCCGCGTGCCCTCGACCACACGCCGCCCGGCGATTGGTCCCTGGCGTTTCGCCGCGACACGTCCGGCGTGCCGACCGAGGTCGACGTGGGCTGTTGGCTGGCGCGCGGGTTCCGCTACGTCCGTGCGAGATGAGCTTTAGCTGATTGTTGCAATGGAGACGCGGCGCCCAACGTGATCCCGGCGCCACAGCGGCTCAGGGCTTTGCCCTCACCAAGGGTTTGTGGCTTCCCTTATCTTGCGCCTCGGACGATAGACTGCAACATCGTAATCATCGGGCTCCCGCCGCCGGGCAGGCCACTGCGCGGGACATCGGCCCGGCGCGCCTCGCATCGAGGCGCCCGACATCGCGGAATCGGACAGAGAGATGGACGAGATGCGGGGCCTCCTGAGGCGGACGAGGTTCGGAGGAGTCTGCACGGCCGTGGCCCTGGCCTCCATGCTGGCGACCGCGCCGGCCCGGGCCGAGGACGGCGGCTTGCTGGGCTTCCTGTCGTCGGCTTTCGGTGGCGGCGGCAACCAGGCCCCTGCGGCGGCTCCGGCCCCCGCGCCGAGCGAGGGTGAGCAGGTTCGCCCCTTGACGGTCCGGCGCTCCCCCAGGAAGGGAGCCGGCAACGGGGCTGCCCGAGCCCGCTTTGCGCGCCTGCCGACCAAGACCGGCCCTGTTTCCATCTTCGAGGATCGGACGCTGCGAGACGGCGATGCCGTCATGACCAAGGATGGTATGAAAGTCTTCGCCGGCGGTCGTTTCTCGGCGGACCATCCCTATGAAGAGACGGACTTCATCGCCGTCTCGGAGTCGAAAGCGGTCGGTCCCAATCTGAAGAAGACCGTCATCGAATTGAACAAGCTGCCGCACAGCTAGCGTCCCCCTTCCGCCCCGGCCGGCTTTGGGGCAGATTGCCTCAACAAAGAGGCAGGGGGGTCCATGTTCGTCGGCATCGACATCGGCACGACGTCGGTCAAATCCGTTCTCATGAGCGAGGACGGCGTCCTGCAGGCTTCGGCCTCCTTTCCGGTCGCGGTTTCGCGGCCTCGTGCCGGCTGGTCCGAACAGGATCCCGAAGATTGGTGGGCCGCGGTTTGCGACACGCTCGATGCCTTGAAGGCGGCCGAACCCCGCCTCATGGCTTCGGTCCGCGGCATCGGCCTTTCGGGCCACATGCATGGCGCGACGCTGCTCGGCGAGGGCTATGCCGTGCTGCGCCCCGCCATCCTGTGGAACGACGGTCGCGCCGCCGCCGAATGCCTGGAGATCGAGGCGGAATGCCCCGAGGCGCGGTCGATCACGGGCAACATCGTCATGCCGGGCTTCACGGCGCCGAAGCTCGCCTGGGTGCGCAGGCACGAGCCCGCCATCTTCGATCGCGTCAAGAAGGTCCTGCTACCCAAGGACTATATCAGGCTGAAGCTCACCGGCGACTATGCATCGGACATGTCGGA
The DNA here is from genome assembly GCA_043758995.1 of Lichenibacterium sp. Taxonomy (GTDB): domain Bacteria; phylum Pseudomonadota; class Alphaproteobacteria; order Rhizobiales; family Beijerinckiaceae; genus Lichenihabitans. The sequence goes on from JAYVMK010000554.1 coordinate 9,891, forward strand.
CGCGTCCGGCACCTGCTGGCTTGATGTCGGTGCCCGGCGCTGGTCGGATGCGCTTCTGGCGGTCACGGGACTCGACCGCTCCCACATGCCCGACCTCTACGAGGGTACGGAAGCGACCGGCCACCTGAGAGAAGCCTTGCGGGTGCGGTTCGGAATGGACCAAGCGCCCGTCGTGGCGGGCGGCGCCGGCGACAATGCGGCTTCGGCTTGCGGCATCGGTGCCGTCACGCCGGGCTCGGCCTTCCTGTCGCTCGGGACCTCGGGCGTGCTCTTTGTGTCCAACGATCGCTTCTCGCCCAACACCGAGGGAGCGGTTCACGCCTTCTGCCATGCGCTGCCCGAGACCTGGCACCAGATGGGCGTCATTCTCTCGGCGACGGATAGCCTCAACTGGTTCGCCCGCCTCGTCGGGGCGCCTGCGGCGGAACTGACGGCTGCGCTGGGCGACAGTGTGAGCAAGCCGTCCCCGGCGCTGTTCATGCCCTACCTGTCGGGAGAGCGGACCCCGCATAACGATGCCGGCGCGCGCGGCGGCTTCCTCGGCCTCGACCAGACGAGCTCACGCCAGGATCTCACCCAAGCCGTGCTGGAAGGCGTCGCCTTCGCCTTCCGCGACTGCCTGCGGGTTCTGCAGGATGCGGGCACCGAGGTCACACGCGCCTTCGCGGTCGGGGGGGGTGCCAATTCACCCGTCTGGCTTTCCATCATGGCCAGCGTCCTCGATCGGCCGCTCGATGTGTCGCAGACCGCCGATGTCGGCGCCGCCCTTGGCGCGGCGCGCCTCGGTCAGGCGGCCGCTACAGGTGCCTCGGATCCCGCCGCGCTGATGCCGCCGCCGCCCGTGCACCGGACCATCGAACCCGATCCTACCCTGGCCCGCGCCTATGCCGAGCGCTACGAGCGCTATCGTGCGCTCTATGCCGCCTCGGCCCATGCCGCCGAGGCCTGACAGGTCCCACGAAGGTGGTCGCGATGCTGCGCTCCGAGATCGATCGTCTGATCGCGGACGCCCTGGAGCGCTTCGAGCGACAGGGCTTGGCCTTGCCGCGCTGGACGCGGTTCTCTCCCGGCGACTGGGCGAATCGGCCCGCCCAGGCCCGCTTCTGCGCCGGGCACCAGATGGGCTGGGACGTGACGGATTTCGGCAGCGGCGATTTCGCGGCGCGCGGGCTCCTGCTTCTCTGCACCCGTAACGGCATTCAGGGACGGGCCGGCGAACGTCCGTATGCCGAAAAGCTGATGATCGTCCGCGACGGTCAGGAGACGCCGTTCCACTTCCATGCCGTCAAAGCCGAGGACATCATCAATCGTGGGGGTGGCGATCTCGTCGTCGAGGTGACGCGCTTTGACGGCGCGACCGAAACGACGCAGCGCGTGGAGGTGCTGGTCGACGGCGACCTGCGTCGGCTTCCGCCCCGGTCGCCCGTGATCCTGGCGCCGGGCGACAGCATCACCCTGATGCCGGGGCAGATGCATCGCTTTTACGGGCGCGGCATCGTCCTGGTCGGCGAGGTCAGCCAGAGCAACGACGACAACGGCGATAATTTCTTCCTGGACCCCGTCGGGCGTTTCTCCGCCATCGTCGAGGACGGGCCGACGCGGTTTCCGCTCTGGACCGAAATCGCACGAGACGCTCCAAGCGCGGGATGACGGAGGCAGGCGCCTTTCAACCTTCGCCTTGCCCGTGGCATCATGGTGGCATCGAGAGCCAGTCCTGGAGAACCACATGTCGCCGACGCGTATTCATCCGGCCACGGTCATGGTCGGACTTCTGACGACATCCTTGATGCTCTCCGGCGTCGCGACGGCGCAGACCGCCAATGGCAGCCCGACGGCTCCCGCCTCTCCCGGGCTCGTCGGCACACCGCGGCCGGTCTCGCGCACGGCGCCGAGCACGCACGGGCGCGGAGCGAAGCCCGACTCGGCCTCTTCGGTTCAGATACATGCCCCGCCTAAGCCGACCAAGGCCGACATCGCCGAACAGAAGAAACTGGAGCACGACCTGCGGATCTGCATCGGCTGCTGACGAGCCATCCTGCGGCTTCGAGCAGCGCAGACTGGATCTTCCGCGGGCTTCGGGTTCAGAGCGGCCAGTCGCCGAACGACATCTCTGGCCTGTCGGACGTCCGCGATCTCGTCGGCGTCGCCCCTGACGTTTCGACTGCCGTGAACCCATCGCGGTTCCACCACTCCAAGACGAGAGGCCGTAGCAGCCTCCGATACTCCGACGGCGAAGCTGCCGCCCCGAGCCAGTGTCAGCGTGTTGCGCGCTACTGCGTTTGTCTCTCCGAGTCCCGCAGGCCCGGTAATTTGGCGATTGCGAAGGGTTGCCGATCGGCATAAACATATCTTTATATGTTTAGGCTGACGCGATGACTAAGGCGCTATTTCCCTTTTCCGCGGCGCTGTCGGCGCTCGAAGCCGCCGGCGAGAGCACGCGACTGCGCTTGCTCGCGCTCCTGTCGGAGGCTGAACTGACGGTGAGCGAACTCGTCACCATTCTGGGCCAGTCGCAGCCGCGCGTGTCGCGCCATCTGAAGCTTCTGGTCGAAGGCGGCCTCGTCGAGCGCCATCGCGAAGGCGCCTGGGCCTTCTTCACCGCGGCGGACCGCGGCGCCGGGGCCGCTCTGGTACGCGACATCCTGGGCCGCATCGATCCCGAAGACCCGGTGCTGCGGGCCGATCATGCCCGTTTGGCCGAGGCGCGAGCCAGCAGGACCGCGGCGGCCGAAGG
>JAYVMK010000555.1:0-6283 GCA_043758995.1 Lichenibacterium sp.
CAGAACCTCGACCCGCATCGACCTGATGACCTTTAGGCTAGCCGTAAGCCCATAAGGTCGGACGCGAGCCCGTCACCCCGCAAGGCGGCCTTCGCCGGACGCGTACCTTGCGCATGTATGCGGTGGCGCACATGCACAAGGGTACCATATGCGAACCGTCGTTCTCCTCACGCAAAAGGGCGGCACTGGGAAGTCGACGCTTGCGACGAGCCTTGCCGTCGCGGCGATGCAGGCAGGCGAAAAGGTCGTGACCTTCGACCTCGATCCGCAAGGCACCCTGGCGGCTTGGGGCGGCATCCGACAGGGCGAGGACCCCGCGGTCGTCACAGTCCCGGCCGAGAGGACGAGCGAGCTGGGAGCTGTTCTCAAGAACGTCGAGAGCCGCTTCACGCTCGCTATCATCGACACGGCCGGCGCTCATACTCCCATCACAAAGGCCGCAATGGATCTGGGGACCTTCGCCCTTGTGCCGTTGCGGCCGACGCGACCGGACGGCTTGGCAATCAAGCCAACCGTCGAGGCGCTGATCCGTGGAAGCAAGCCCTTCGCCTTCGTGCTGAACCAGTGCGCGCCGAACGCCCGCAGCTCGCGCGCGGCCGAGATGGCGGCAGGGCTCGGGTCGTTCGGGCTCTTGGCCGAGCCGATGATTCACATGCGGGCCGACTTCCAGGATGCGTTTGCGGCCGGGCAGGGCGTGACGGAATACGCGCCGAAGGGCGCCGCGGCCGATGAGGTCCGTGGGTTGTGGGCGTGGTTGTCGACGAAGCTGGAGGCAGGGAAGCTGGAGGCAGGGAAGTGACGAAGCGGCCTAGCGTGATGAGCCTCGACGATCTCATGCGACCGGAGCCGGAGGCCGTCGAAGTGCCGGTAGCCCCGCCCGCTCCGGAGCCCGAGCCCGTGGTAGTGGTCGAAGCGCCGATCGCGGCCGAGCCGCAACCCGAGGCGCCGCTGTCGAATGGGCGAAAGCCGACCCCCGAGGTGTTCCGAACGTCTCTCTACTTCCACCGATCGGTTCACGACGCCTTGCGGCAGCTCGCCTTCGACGAACGCGCGACGGTGTCGGACCTCATCAACGAAGGCCTCGACATGGTGCTCAAGGCGAGGGGCTATCCCTCGGCGGCCGAGTTGAAAGCCAAAGGCCTACCGAAGCGTAAGCGCGCGGGTGCGCGATGACGTTGTAGCGTTGTTATGCTACGGGCGACAGAGATGGTTGGGCACTGCCTTTGACGACAGCGTCAGCTCCGGAGCTTGCTATCTTCCGAAACGCTTAGCGTGCCGGTCCAACAGCGGCTGGATCCACTTCGTCTGCTCCTTCGGCCCATAATCCCGTTGTTGGACACTCTGCTGCCATCGGAAAAATCCCATCTTGATTTCATCAAGATCAGAACGAAGTGGGATATCGTAAACTGAGGCGTCGCTCCTCAACTCGTCGGAGTAACCGATAGGCTCATCATTCGCCCGATCTCTCTGGCTTCAACGGCGCGATCCGCGCCGTACCGTTCATAAGCGCCTGGTGACATGTTGCCTCGAACGCAAGACAAGACACATAATCATGCGTTGGTGGAGGATCCCATGTCCTATGACGTTTCGCGCCTCTCAAACGTGAAGGATGCCCAGGCCTATCTGGACAACGTCAAACGCCTCGAGCGGCAGGATCTCTACCCGGCGGCCTTCCGCCGACTCTGCGAGCTGGAGGGACAAAACCACGACGACCCCTTGGATCTCGACTTCTGGCGTGCCATCGCGGCGGCGGAAGAGGTTCTGAGACAGGAGCGCGGTAAGACCGTGCGGCTCGCTCGGACGCGCGCGAAGATCAAGAGAGTAGGCGTTCAGCGGACCGTCGAGGACCTGGCTCTGACAAAGCAGCCTTCGGACGGCTTCGCGATCCTGACCGGTGCTGGGTTCGGTGAGCTGACAGCCGAGTATCTCGTGCTGAAGCATGCCGCTCGGTTCACGACCGAGGCGGCGGCCGCCGCTCGACAGCGGCTGGTGAGCGCCGGCGTGCCGCTGCCTGAGACCCCACCCATTCGGGTTAGGTGAAGGTAGGGGCTTTCCCGTCCAGCCTCGCCCATACGGGGCTTGTTTGTCCAGACGGGTAGGGGCTGTTGCCGGCTCCAGAGGCTTCACGGGCAGCGGCATCGCAGCGACTGATGGCCTCGCTGGCGCGCGGACTCGCCGAAGGTGGGGCGGCGTCTCCTCTAGCTCCCGATGTGGAGTTGGGGCTGGCGCCGGCGGTGCCCTCGGGACGGGTGGAGGTGGTGGAGGTAGTGGTGTCTCCGAGACCTCCGCCAACTGGCGGACCAGAGGCAGCCCGTCCATGAAGGTGGTCAGGTCCTCATGACGGATGATGGTCGAGCCATCGAGCTTGCGGGCGGGGAGTCGCCCTTCCTGGATCAGCCGCCAGACCGTGGTCTTCGAAATGCCGATGACGGCCGCAGCATCGTCGACCCGGTAGGCGAGCGGTAGGCGCTTCGCCACAGAAACCGCAGGCCGAGGAGCGCTGTGTTCCGGGTTCGGGGTCTCAGGCTTGCTCATCTCGGCGACGCCCACAGCGTTCCATTCAGCGATCTCCGCCTCCAGCTTGATGACGCACCCGCGGAAATCGAGCGCCGTCATGCATCAGGCGGCTCCGACCTCGGCGCTTGTGCCGAAGCTACTCCTCGTTTCTCCGACGAACTATGCTCTGCGTCGGCAGAGAAAATGCAATGGGAGATGCACTGCATGTGGTTCGTCTTGGCCCTGGCCGTGCTGCTCGCATCGGTCGTGGGCTTCGGTCTTGCACTGTCGGGATCGGTCACCTTGGCGATGGCGGTGCATGCCGCCCTGATGCTCACGGCCTGGGGCTTGCTGATTCCGGTGGGCGGGATCGTGGCCCGCTACTTCAAGGTCACGCCTGGGCAAGATTTCCCGCGCGTCGTCGAGAACCTGACGTGGTGGCGATGGCACCGCGGCTTACAATACGGCGGTATGGCCCTCGCGACGTTGGCTTTCGGTGTGATTCTGTCGGAGACAGGATGCCGCTTCGACACGCTTCATGGCCGATGCGGTCTCGCCGTGATGACCCTGGGCTGGCTTCAGGTCCTGTCCGGCCTGTTGAGGGGAACCAAGGGAGGGCCGACGGATAAGAGAGCGGATCAGCTCGATCCCGCGACTTGGCGCGGTGACCACTACGACATGACGCCTCGCAGACGTGCGTTCGAGGCGTGGCACAAGCCCGCCGGCTGGGCAGCCGTGACGCTGGCGGGCGCTACGGTCCTTCTCGGCCTGCAACTCGTCGGGAGCCCGGCTTGGCTCCTGTTCGTCGTTGGAGCGCTTCAGGCTACGGCCTGCTTCTCTATCGTCGATGGTGTGGCGCGACACCGGTGGGTGGATACCTACGCTTCACTGTGGGGCTCCGATCCCCGCCATCCCGGTAACCGATCGATGGCAGACAAAAACTAAATTGCCACTCTGAAACCCTGAGTCCCTCACGTTCGAGATAACCTACGGCACAGCTATAGGTGAATACGCATGGCCAAGGTTTAATCTTCACATACAGAACAGGTTATGCAGCAGTCGCGTTCTCTCAGTGCCATCTTACTATGGAGGATCTTATGACGAGAACATCACTGGGCGTCTGCGCAGCTGTGCTCATGATTGCCGGCGCGTCGGCCGCAAGCGCCGCGACTGCCCCTGCCGTGGATGCCGGCCCTGTCAGGCAGAACAGCAAAGCTATGGCCACCGCCGACCAGATGCCGGCGATGAACATGCGCCAGCAGCTACAGGACCAGCTGTCCAAGGCGGGCTTAACGAACATCACGGTGACGCCGTCCTCCTTCTACGTTCATGCAACGAACAAGCAGGGAGACCCTGTCGCCATGGTGATCGGTCCGGAGGGCTTCACCGAGGTCACCGAACTGCCGGTGAAAACTACGGCCTCGTCGGACGCAACCGCAACAAAGCCAATGGCTTCCGTGAGCGCCACGCCCGCGCCGACCCCGGTGCCTGTGCCCGCGACCAAGTAGTAGGTCCTCGTCCGGCCCAGCCGCGTAGCCGCAAATTGCAGATCTGCTGAAGGCCTACGCCTTCGGCAGGTTCTTGAGCGAGCCAGGGCTCCGCAACCGCACTCCGGTGCTGCCTACCTTTCAACGAACTGGGTTAGCGGGTAAAGTATGTAAAGTTGCTGCTAAAACTAAACCCATACCCCTTGTCGATTTTGATCCTGCACGGCGATATGATTTTAAACGCATTGGAGTCGTAGCAGTACGTATTTTGCGCGCAGTAATACATACGACCGGTATTTTTGTTAATTTTGATCTGTGTGATAGGTCCAAACGAACTATCGTTTTTCGATCTTACCTCTTCCGGCGCTTCCATAGCCGGCACGTCAGCCAGGGCGTGGGCCATGCAATGCGGTTCGGCGCGGGCCTGTGGCGCCGTTACGAGAGCAGCAAACATGGCAGTTACCGAAATCAGGTGCTTCATCACTCGCCACTCCCCTTCTCGACCTTGCGAAGGCTTACACCGGCCTCGCACCCTTATCTCGGATGAACTCGATACCGGCGGCCTGCCGTCGGGATCGTGGCGCCCGCCTCACGATCCCCTCGGCCTCGGTGAGGGCTTGGCCGAGGAAGCGGGCCAAGGTTATCGCCCCGGCCGCCTCAGCCTCTCGTAGCAGCGCCGGCACGGCGCCGAGGACAGCGCGAGCTGCTGGCAAATAGTCGGCGCCGCCCTCCTGTTCGAAGTCCCGCCGCGCCCTGGGAACCGATCGCTCGTAGACGTGAGGGCGGCGCATCAGGGAGGATCCTGACGCAGTCGTGGTCCTGCGGCCGTGAAACCAATGCCCAGTCGCTCCAGCGTTTGCCGGATAGCGACGGCGTGCTCCGACGAGGCGACAGGCTCATGCTCATCCTCCTCAGCACGCATGATCACACGCGTAGTGATCGTGCCGACCTTCTTTGCCAGTTCGCTGCGATTGAAGCCGAGTAGGATGCGCGCCTCGCGGATCTGACGACCGGTGATCATCCTTTTGCGCCTTCGATCGGTCCTACCGTGAACCCGTTACGACGAGGCAGAGTCATCTCACCCATCCTGACAATGTTCTCACTTTCCAGGCTGCTACCGTCGACTTGGTCCTAAACGCCACGAGTTCGTCGCAATCGCAGCAGCCGTAAGCTTGCAGTTTGAAGACGTTGGGACCTGAGAGAGATAGCATGTGCAGCCGTATCGACTTGTTGACAGGAAGGTCCACGGTGAACCGACCGGCCTGGTGGCGTTGGCTGCAAACGATGGCGTCGCCCTTGCGAGCTTTCATGTCTCCGCTCGTCATGCGCTTCCGCCAGTCAGGGCGTAATCCACGGCGGCGAGGTGGTCTTGTTGTGGAGGGAGAGCCAGGGCCCATGGTCACGCCACAGCCCCGGTCAGCACAGCCGCTGGCCGGCCCTCGTCATCGACCTCGAACAGAATGCCGGCGCTCTCACAGACAAGACGGATTTTGGCCTCCTGCTCGTCGGTCAGCCAAGCCGGACCCTCGCTGCTCTCGACAGCCACGAATAGATTGATGGGCAGGGTGGCTTTGAAGCTGAGGGTTTCCCGACTCCAGAGGAGCAGTTTTCGTGCTTGGAAGATCTGGCGACCAGTGAGCATCAGGCGATTGGCTCCGACTTGCTCCAGACGAGTCGAGCGCTCGGCGGATGGTCGATGAAATCGACACCGGCCCTCCTGCAGGCCCTTCGAATGGCGTTCTCATGTTCGTAGGTGAGCAAGGCGATACCATCGCGCTCTTCGGCTCGGTCGCTCACATCCAGTTTCAAAAAGGCAGCCTGACTGAGTTTGGCACGGGACCAACCGAGCAAGGACCGGGCCTCGCTGATCTGCAACCCGGTCAGCATGTCATTCGGCCCTCTCGATATCGTCACGGTGCGGCAGGTAGCCGATGCGGGTCATAGCTTGATCAATGGATCGCGTACTCAACGACTGCTAACCACGCCTCCCTGTCCAGAAAGATTTCGACACATTTTGGGTCGAACTGGTTTTTGCTATTCGACTTTATATATTCGATCGCATCTCGAATACGCCATGCGCGCTTATACGGGCGATCGCTCATCAAGGCGTCGAAGACATCTGTGACGGCGACGATACGGCCCGACAGGGGAATTTGCTCGCCTCTCAAGCCGCGTGGATAGCCCTGGCCGTCCCACCACTCATGGTGGCTGATGGCGATCTCGGCCGCGAGGGCGATGATGTCAGACGAGCTGCCTTCGAGAATATTGAAGCCATACTCGGTATGGCGGCGGACCAGGGT
>JAYVMK010000556.1:0-4862 GCA_043758995.1 Lichenibacterium sp.
GCGGGCGGGAGCGTCCACCCGGGCTCGGGCGTGCCGATGGCCGCCCTGTCGGGCCGCCTGGCGGCGCAGAGTCTCATGCGGGATTGCGCTTCGACATCAAGGTCGACGCGAATGGCTATGCCTGGTGGTACGTCGACGCGCTGAGCGAGGACGGCCGCGAAGGCCTGACGATCATCGCCTTCATCGGCAGCGTCTTCTCGCCCTATTACGCCTGGACGGGGCGGCGCGACCCCGCCGACCATTGTGCGCTGAACGTCGCCCTCTACGGCTCCCAGCGCCGATGGGCCATGACGGAGCGGGGCCGGGGGGCCTTGTCGCGTGACGAGCACAACCTGCGCATCGGCCCGAGCGGGCTCCGGTGGGACGGCACCTGCCTCACGGTCGACATCGACGAAGTGACGGCGCCCATTCCGCGGCGGCTGCGCGGCCAGGTCCGGCTCTACCCGCAGGCCGTCGTCAATCACCCCATCGTCCTCGACGAGGTCGGCAATCATTGCTGGTGGCCCATCGCGCCCTGCGCGCGCGTGGAGGTCGAGATGGAAAAACCGGGTCTCAGCTGGTCCGGCACCGGCTATTTCGACCACAATCGGGGCGATGCGTCGCTGGAATCGACCTTCAAACGCTGGGACTGGTCGCGGGCCTCGACGCCGGACGGCACCGCCGTGCTCTACGATCTCGAGACCCGCGGCGGCGACACCTGCACGCTCAGTATCCTGTTCGACCCCGAACGCGGCGTGGTGGATTTCGCGCCCCCGCCGGCCGCGAAACTGCCGCGCACGCTGTGGGGTGTCGCACGCGGCACACGGGCCGAAGTGGGCCAAGCGACCGTGCTGAAGACGCTGGAGGACGGGCCCTTCTACGCCCGCTCGATCCTGGACACGACGTTGCTCGGCCACCGCTCCGAGGCGATCCACGAAAGCCTGTCGCTGGATCGCTTCCGTAACCCGATCATCAAGACCTTCCTGCCCTGGCGCATGCCGCGCAAGGGCTGGTAGGGACCGCTTTCGGCTGGCTAATGCCCCGCGCCGATGCACCACACCTCGTCGACTGTCGCGCCTAACCGCAAGCACAGGCAGCTTCACTGGCTTGCGGAAGCTTGCGGCGTCATCTGCTTCTAAATTTTCATTTACATTTGATGCCGTAAGACCCTAATTGGCAGGATCGTCGGACCTTGCGGAACCGCCGACGGGGCGAGCGTGCCGCCAAGCCTACCCATTCTGATCCGCTCCGGAACTGCGAATGCTGCCCAAGATACTGTTGTTGCTAGTCGAAGACGACCTCACGATCCGCTCGATGCTTGAGGAAGCCTTGGAGGAGGCGGGCTACGCGGTGACGGCGGCGCAGAACGGAAGCGAAGCCATCAAGTTGCTCGATCAACAGCGCGGAGAGTTGAAAGGGTTGATCACGGATATCGACCTGGGTGAGGGACCCGAAGGATGGGACGTCGCTCGTCACGCTCGCGAGCTCTGTGCCGAGATGCCTGTCGTCTATATGAGCGGCGCCAGCGCCCATCATTGGACGTCCCACGGCGTCCCCAAGAGTGTCCTGGTCGCCAAGCCTTTCGCGCCGGCCCAGATCATCACGGCCATTTCCACCCTGTTGAACAACGTCCCTCCAGCCTGATCGCAGACGTCACGCGGGATGGCCCCGCGGCATGCTACGTCGGTGGTCCCGGTCTTGGGCCGTTGTCGGGCGGCCGCAACGGTCCGCGCATCAGGACGCGCAGCCCAGGCGCCGAGTCGAACAGCGACACTGTGATGCCGTGTAGGTCCGCAACGGCCTTGACCATGGCGAGCCCGAGACCATGCCCCTCGCCGGCGCGCGACGCCTCCAGGCGGACAAACCGGCCGAAGACGCGCTCGCGTTCTGCCGGCGGAATGCCCGGCCCCGTATCCGCCACGACACCTTCGAAGTGCTCGCCGCTTCGCCTTAGCGAGAGCGTGATCCGGGCTCCAGGCCCGGCATGGCGAATGGCGTTCTCGACGAGGTTCGCCAACATCTGCGTGAGCAGCTCACGATCGCCCGCAAAGCCTGTCCCGAGTTCGACCGCGACTTCGAGGCTCTGGCCGGCGTCCTCGGCGACTGCTCCGAAGACTTCGGCGATCGACGAAAAGAGCGCCGACAGATCGAGGTCGGCGAAGCCGCTTCGTCGCGTTCCGGCTTCGACCTGAGCGATGCGCAGAAGGGAGGCGAAAATGCGCAGGATGTGTTCGACATCGCCGCTCGCCGCCTCGATGGCGCTTTCGTAGGCTTCGGCGGTTCGCGGACCGCCGCGCGCTGCCTCAAGGCGCTGACCGAGGTGGGTCAGGGGCGTGCGGAGGTCGTGAGCGATGTCGTTCGAGACCTGCCGCAATCCCTCCATCAGGAGCTGGATCCGGTCCAGCATCGCATTGGTGTTGGCGGCGAGCCGATCGAACTCGTCGCCTGTGCCGCGCAGAGGCACCCGCCGGCCGAGATCCCCTTCCATGATGCGCCGCGTGATGCCGTTGATCGCCTCGACGCGCCGTAGCGCCCCGAGGCTGGTGACCACACCGCCGAGGATCGCAAGGCTGAGGGTCAGGGCCGACGCGAAGCCGAAGCTGCGGACGACTTGTTCCCTGAGATGAGCGACATCGCCGACATCGCGCGCGACGGCGAGGAATTCGCCCGAGGGCAGGATCTGGCCGAAAGCTTCCAGCGAGCGGGAGCGGCGACCGGGGACGGCCGGCACCGCTGCCGCGTCGATGTCCTGCCAGCCGGGCCGCAGCACGCCGCTCGGCAAGGTCCCCGCAGTACGACGGCCCTCGCGGTCCTGCAGGAGGTAGCGGAACCCTCCTGCTGCGCCCGTGTGGGTCCTCCCCTGCAGCGTGGCGACGAGTTCTGACAGGCCATCACTCGCGCGCTGCTCCGCCAAAGGCGCGAGTTCAGCCAGGATCGAGGCGCGAAGCTGCTCGTGGGCATAGCCAGCGAGGCTGACGTAGACCGCGCCGAACAGGACCACCGCCGAAACGGCGAAGAGCCCGGCCTGGACCAGGGCCAGTTTGAAGGTGACGGTGCGGGCAAAGCGCGGCAGCCGCGACCAGCCCGAACCCCGCGCCTCAACCGGGGACACGGAGCACGTAGCCGGCGCCGCGGACCGTGTGGATCAGTTCGGGCGAGAAGTCGCGGTCGACCTTGGCGCGGAGCCGGCTCATGTGGGTCTCGACGACGCTCGTCTGAGGATCGAAGTGGAAATCCCAGACTTGCTCCAGCAGCATCGTCTTGGTGACGACCTGCCCCTCACGACGCGCCAGATATTCGAGCAGGCGGAACTCGCGCGGCTGCAGCGGAACAGAGACACCCTTTCGGCTCACGGTTCGCTTGGAACAGTCCATCTCGAGGTCGGCAATGCGCAGGATCGTGGATTGCGCGCTCAGCGGCGGACGCCGCGCCAGCGCGGCGATACGGGCCAGGAGTTCGGCAAAGGCGAAGGGCTTCACGAGGTAATCGTCGCCCCCGGCCTCCAGTCCCTCCACACGATCGTCGATGCCGCCCAGCGTCGTGAGAAACAGGATCGGAGCGGAAAGGCCCGCGCCGCGCGCCACCTTGACCAGCGTCAACCCGTCCATCTCAGGCAACATGCGGTCGACGATGACGAGGTCGTACCCGCCCGAGGCCGTCAGGAACAGGCCGTCGCGCCCCGTGCGGGCAACATCCACCACATGACCGTGGCGGGCGAGCCCGTCGGACGTGTAGTCGGCCATCCTGGCGTCGTCCTCCACGAGGAGGATCTTCATGGTCGTCATCCGTGCGAGCCGCCACCGCGGCGTTCGAGGCGGACTAACAGCCGCGAAGCGGCCTGTCAGGCCCGGAAGGCCGGCCTTACCGAAAAGTAAACTCCACGACAGCGCGGCCCAAGGTGGGCTCCGTCATACCGACCTCCGACGATCGCGCGCCGTTCCCGACCGGCGGGGCTGTGGAGGACGACCACCATGCATGTTGCGACGACAGCGGCCGACCTCGGCCGGAACGATCCGGGCCTCGGCAGCAAGGTGCCGGAGGTGACGCTCTGGTTCTGGTTGATCAAGATCATGGCCACCACGGTGGGCGAAACGGCCGCCGACCTGCTGTCGGCTCGCCTCGGCCTCGGCCTCGGCGTGACATCCCTGATCATGAGCGTGGTCTTCGTGGTGGCACTGGTGCTGCAGGTGAGGGCCACGCGCTACGTACCGGCGCTCTATTGGTTCACCGTCGTGGCGATCAGCGTGGTCGGCACGCTCGTGTCGGACAATCTCGTCGACGGCTACGGCGTGAGCCTCGTCACCACCTCGATCGTCTTCGCGATCATCCTGGCGGTGGTCTTCGCCGCGTGGTGGCGGAGCGAAGGGACCTTGTCGATCCACTCCATCGTGACGCGACGGCGCGAACTGTTCTATTGGGCCGCCATCCTGTTCACCTTCGCGCTCGGGACGTCTGTCGGCGACCTGCTGGCCGAGACGTTGGACCTCGGTTACGGCACCGCGGCACTCGTCTTCGGTGGCATGATCGCGATCGTCACGGTCGCCCACTATGCTTTGAAACTCGACGCGGTCCTGGCGTTCTGGACCGCCTATGTCCTGACCCGTCCGCTCGGTGCGTCTCTGGGCGACCTCTTCGCCAAGCCGGCCATTGCCGGCGGCTACGGGCTCGGCACCGTCACGACAAGCTTCATCTTCCTCGCCGCCATCCTCAGCCTCGTCGTCTACCTGACGCTGAGCAAGGCCGACCGTCTCGACGCGGCACCCGCCCCGCGCTGACCCGCCGTCCGCCCCTTTCAGGAGACCAATGATGATCCGTTCCCCCCTGCGCTCCGCGGTCCTCGCCTTCACGCTCCTGGCCCTGACCGTCGGCACGGCCCGCGCCGA
>JAYVMK010000557.1:0-5520 GCA_043758995.1 Lichenibacterium sp.
TTCTAGTTTGTAGCCCTACAAATGTCTCCAGCCATCCTTAACACCGTCTTAGCTTAGGGCATTTAAAACCTTATCGATATCGGGAAATGACCCAAATCCACTGCAGACAAGGCGAGCGTTGATTTTATAAGAGAGAATCAGTGCTCTCGCAAATCCTTCAATAAGGAGCTCTGGTTACTGCTTCAAGGCTCTGACAATCTCGATCTCCTATCGAGGCCGGAATTCTGCTTATCGTTTCGCCTACGTCTCGTCTCGTTCGGCGTGGACTGTTGCAGGTCAGTATAGGTAGCCCAATGGACACCCTTGGCGGCCGCCTTCGAAGTTTCCGGCTATGGGGCTGGCTCGATTTCGGCGGCGGCAACCTGCTGACCGCCTTGAACCCAGATCCTGCTGCCTGGCGGAGCGCTTCGACGACGCCGAGCGAGCAATCTCGACGTCCGAGTGGCTGGACGCGAACTTCAACGGCGACTTCCTGCCCATGTTGTCGGACATCTACCAAGCGTTGCCGCCCGAGGCCTATAAAGTGCTCGGCGACACCCTGCGCCGCGCTCCGGGCGGTCAGCTCTTCCTCGGCTGGGCCGAGCGCCGGGACGGGTTCGACCCCGCCCAAATCCCGGTCGGCGTGCTCAGTCAGGCTTATGAGCACTACCTTCGACATCAACGAGGCCGCGCGCGTTTGGCAGCGCTCGATCTGTACTGATCTTGAATCAGCTTGACCCGCACCCGGAGCCGGTCCGAAAAAAACGCTTCGAAATCTTCGCGATCGGGTGCTGCAGAAGGTCGGCAGCGGGCACGATGAGGCCCCGCGAAGCCTCGCCCGTCTCGGGCCGGTGGTCGGGAACGAGCACGTCGGTCGCTACGATCTGGACATCGGCAACCCACCTTGGGCCAGTGGGACCCAGCTTTCCGATTGGCATCTCGTTCGGCGCATTGTGGCCGACATCGCGAGAAGCCGTCTTCCTCAGAGCACGGCGGCCCACCTATACCGAACGAGGTGCTCGACCCTCCGTTCGTCTGGCGTGCAATGAATGGGTGAAAGAAGGCGGGCAGATCGTCTTCGCGCTTCACGCTCGCGTTCTGTTTCAACAAGGCGACGGTATGCAGGACGCCCGTCGCGCCCTCTTCAGCGCTCGGAGGGAGTGGAGGTCAGTTCCATCTCATCATGCGAGGACGGGGGGCGTCGAGAGATCTGGAAGCGCGGTTCGGTCGAGAGAAACCTCGTGGCTTCGCTGCGCTTGCTCTCCGAGGTGGCCGATCTGACGATCGCGTTCCGCATCGCTCCATCCCAACGTTTCGGCGGCGATGTCGGCGACCTCCGCCACCACAGCCGCAGTTAAACGGCCCGAAACCGCGACCGGCAGCCGCCGGAACAGCAGGTCTTCGAGATCGACGACCTGCTCATGCCGGATAACCGCACTCACCTCCGCTCGGCCGTAATCCGGGAGGCTGGCGAGCGGCAGGTCGGATCGTGAGCTGCGCGATTTCAGCATGTCTTCCGCCGTGCTCCCGTAACGGTCTAGCAACACGTCCGCCCGCACCGGATCGATCGCCTGCTGCCGGGCGACGCGCTCGATCCAGGCGATCCGGTCGGCCGGGGCCAGGGGGAAGTCGCGCCCGCCGCCGATCGGCACCGCCTCCGTCGAGATGCGCCGCGTCAGGCCGAGTTCGGCCAGGACCTCGTCGGTGACCTGTGCCGCGAAGGCGCGGAAGGTGGTCCATTTGCCGCCGACGAGCGACAGCACGGGTACAGCGCTTCCAGGCAACCGGTCGCGGCCGACCGAGTGATCGCGGCTGATCTCGCCGGGGTCGTCGACGTCGGCGGCCGGCAGCGGCCGGATGCCGGCATAGCGGTAGACGATCTTGTCACGCGACAGGGCGACACCGGGGAAGACCTCGCCGACCATCGCCAGCATGTAGTCGGTCTCGGCGTCGGTGCACGTCACCATGTCGGGCTCGTCCGCCTTAATGTCGGTCGAGCCGATCAGGGCTCGGCCAAAGAACGGATAGACGAGGCAAATCCGGCCATCCGCCGAGCCGAAGTAGATCATATGGCCGTCGAGAGCCCGCACGAGCTCGGGATCGTCGACCACGAGGTGGGAGCCTTTGGTGCCGCCGATGTAGCGCTTGTTGATCCCGACCGAGCCGTTGACCCGGTCGATCCAGGGACCGGCGGCATTGACCACGATCTTGGGGGCGACTGTGACGGACCGGCCGGTTAGGCGATCGGTCATGGTCACGCGCCCGTCGGCGGTCCCTGTCACGGCCACGTGGTTCAGCGATCGTGCGCCGGGATGAGCGGCTTCGCCATCGGCGACGAGTTCAAAGCAGAGTCGCTCGGCCTGAGTAACCCGGGCGTCGTAATAGGTCGCGGTCGCCAGGGTCGGCGCCATAGCGGGGAAGCGCCGCCGTGTAGCCTTGCGGAGCGAGACGCGGTGGCGGGGCATGCTGCGCCGACGGCGTCCCAGCCAGTCGTAGAGCGCCATCCCGAGTTCCACGATCAGCAACCCGCGGTCGGCGAGCTTGGCCTTCCGGCCGAAGAAGCGCGCCACCGACGGGCCGATGCCGCCGAAGATCGAGTGGATCGGCACCACGGTCGGCAAGGGCTTCACCAGATGCGGGGCATTGCGCAGCAGGAGATTGCGCTCGCGCGCGGATTCCGCGACGAGGCGGAACTCGCCGGTCTCGAGATATTTGAGGCCGCCGTGGATCAGGCGCGACGGCGCCGCGCTGGTTCCGGAGCACCAGTCGCCTTTGTCGACGATGAGGCAATCCACGCCCTGCAGCGCCAGATCGCGGAAGGTGCCGGCGCCGTTGATGCCGCCGCCGATGATCAGCACCGGGATGTTCGGGTCGGCCTCGAAACGCTGCAGCGCGCCGGCGCGGCGCTCCCGCGAGGTCTGGGTCGTCATGGCGTCGGCCTCGACAGTGAAACGGTGTGAAAGACGAAGAGGCGAGGGTGCCCGAGTCGGTTCAGCCGTCTGACCAATGGGGCCGCAAGGCCTCCGCCAGCGCGAGGTAGCGCTCGAAGCGCCGCGTCAGCGCCCCATGCCGCTCGGCGTCGGGCCGGTAGCGAGCCGAGACCCGGCAGGCGAGGCGCACGGCCTCGTCGAGCGAGCCATAGAGCCCCACACCGACGCCCGCCACAAGGGCAGCGCCGAGCGCTCCGACCTCGGTGGCTTCGGGGACCTCGACCGGCAGGTCGAGCGCGTCGGCGAAGAGCCTTGCCGGCCGCTCGCGCGACGTGCCGCCGCCGGTGATGCGGGCCAGGTCCACGGGAAAGGCCGAGCGCAGGGCGTCGCAATGATGGCGGTGGTTGAAGACCGCGCCTTCCACCACGGCCCGCAGCATGTCGGCGCGGCCGTGCCAGGAGCGCAGGCCGAGGAAGGCCGCGCTGGCCGGGACGTCGTAGGGCGAGCCGTAGAGGAAGGGATGGAACAGCGGACCATCATGGGCGGCGGGCGCGGCGAGATCGGCCTCGACGATATCCCACAGCGACGGCCCGCCTCGCGCGGCGGCCTCCGCCTCGGCGCCGTAGCTCTGCCGCAGGAACCAGTCGACCGTGTTGGACGACGCCGGCGAGATCGACATGTTCATCCACTGCCCCGGCCGCAGTCCGGCCCGCGCGGTCCAGCGCGGATCCGGGGCAAGGCGGTCCGACAGGGTCTCGTTGATGCTGAAGGTCCCGGCCGTGATCGCCAGGGCGCCGGCGTCGAGGATGCCGAGCCCGACCGCGCTGGCGGTCACGTCGTGCATGCCGCCCGCAACCGGCGTGCCTTCGGAGAGCCCCGTCGCGCGCGCCGCCGCCGCCGAGACGGTTCCGACCCTGCCGCTGCTCGGCCGGATGGGGGGCAGCGCCGGGCGCAGCGCCTCGAGCCCCATCAGTGCCAGGAGGTCGTCGGAGTAGGTCTGGCTGCGGGCATCGGTAAAGGCCGTGCTGGCATCGGTCGGATCCGCGGCGAGCGTGCCGGTGAGCCGGAAGCGCAGCCAGTCCTTGCAGAAGAGCACATGGCCGATGGCGGCGAAGCGCTCAGGTTCGTGTTGCGCGATCCAGGCGAGCAGGGCCGAGGCGGCATACGCATAGGGGCGCTGCGCCGTGATGGCGACGATGCGGTCGATAAGGCCGGAGGCCGCCCAGCCGGCCGTCACGCCATGGGCGCGGCTGTCGACCGACTGGACGCCGGGACCGAGCGGACGGCCGGCGCGGTCGAGGAGATAAAGACCATCGCCGTGGCCAGTGACGCCGATGGCTTCGACCGTGCCGGGCGGTGCGGCCGCCAGCGCGTCGCGGATTGCCTCCGCGGCGAGCTGCCACAAGCGGTCCATGTCGTGTTCGACTCGGTTCGGCGCGGGCTGCTGGGGCTCGGTCCGGCGGGCGCCGGCCGCCAGCGTGCGACCGTCGGCGTCGAACAACACGGCCTTGATGGCCGTGGAGCCGCAATCGAGTCCCAGAAGCATCGCGTCACCCACCCTGATGTCGCGGCCGGTCGGCCGGCCGCGACTTTGGCTTCACTTCGTGAGCGTGAAGGGAGCCGTCATCTTGTCGACATTGGCCTTGGTGACGAGCAGGCAGTCGAAGAGCTGCTTCTCCTGCGCGGCACCGGTCTTGCCGGTCTTGATGAAGCTGTCAGCCTCGTCCACCGCCTTGGCGGCGAAGGTCGCGACAGGCTGCAGAACCGTATATTGCAGCTCGCCGGCCTTGATGGCCGAGACCGCGTCGGGCGAGCCGTCGAAGCCGCCGACCTTGACCGAGGCGATTTTGCCCGACTCCTTCAGCGCCGCGATGGCGCCGAGCGCCATCTCGTCGTTGCCCGAGATCAGGCCGATGACGCCGGGATGGGCCTGGAGAAGGTTCTGCATCTTGTCGTGGCCCTGGGTGCGATCCCAGTTGGCGACCTGCTGGCCGACCTTCTTCAGGTTGTCGTACTGGCTGAGAACCGTATCGTAGCCGTTGGAACGGGTCGCCGCATTGTTGTCGGACGGCGCGCCGAGCAACTCGACGTAGTCGCCCTTCTGGCCGACGCTCTTGACCCACTGCTGCGCACCGAGCGCCGCGCCCTGTGCATTGTTAGACACGAGCTGCGCCTTGGCGAGGCCCTCCTGGTTGATCTCGGCGTTGACGAGGATAACCGGGATTCCGACCGCTATGGCCTTCTTGACCGCACCGACCGAACCCGACGCGTTGGCGGGGTCGAGGATGATTGCCACCGACTTGTTGGTGATCGCAGTGTCGATCAGGTTGCTCTCGGTGTTGGTGTCGCCCTTCGACGCCCCGACGTTGGACTCGTAGCCGAGCTTCTTGGCTTCGGCGGCGGCGACGTTGCCTTCTGTCAGCCAGTAGGGGTTCGACGGGTCGTTGACGATGATCGTCATGAGGCCGCCGGCCGCGGAGGCCGAGGTGGCGCCGAGAGCCGGCAGAGCCAGCGCGAGGGCCGTGACGGCCAGAAGCTTCGCCTTGATGGACATGGGTATCTCCCTTGGTTTCTTGGATTGTCGACCGCCGGCCGTCTTGCGGCCGGCGGC
>JAYVMK010000558.1:0-8388 GCA_043758995.1 Lichenibacterium sp.
CGCTGGGCGCCGAAGTCCGCACGGGCACGGATGTTCTCGGGCTCACCCAGGACGGCGAGGGCGTGCGGATCACGACGTCGGACGGGACGATCGTCGCGGATCGCGTGGTGGTGTCGGCCGGCGCTTGGTCGCCGCCACTGCTCGGCTCGCCCTTCGAACGGCTGCTCAAGGTCAGCCGCCAGTTGCTCCACTGGTTCGAGCTCGACGACATAAGCGCCTACGATGCCGCCTCGCCCGTCTACATCTGGATGCACGGCGCCACCGACAGGGATTACTTCTACGGATTTCCGCCCTTCCCGGGCGACCCGCGCGTCAAGGTGGCAAACGAGCAGTACGAGACCACCACGACCGCGGAGGCCGTCGACCGCCGCGTGGACCCCTCGGAGTCGGTCGGCATGTATCGCGACAACGTGGCGGGTCGCCTGGCCGGAGCGACCCCGCGCTTGGCATCCGCCGCAGCCTGCCTCTACACGGTGACGCCGGACCGCGGCTTCATCGTCGACTGGCATCCGGACATGGATCGGGTGCTCGTCGTGTCGGCCTGCTCGGGTCATGGGTTCAAACACTCGGCGGGCGTTGGCGCAACCGTCGCGCAGCTCTTCACGGAGGGGCGAAGCGCCGTAGACCTCGCACCCTTCGCGCTCGGTCGATTCCTGTGACCTCGTTCGTAAGCGGGGACGTCCGCGCGCACCGGGCCGCCGACGAAGCCCGTCTCGATTGGCTGGAAGTCCGGCAGGGCGAGGCCCCGCTCCTCGTCAGCCTACCCCACACAGGTACCCACCTGCCGCCGGAGCTGGAATCGAGTCTCGTTTCGCCTTGGCTGGCACGCAAGGACGCGGACTGGTGGGTCGATCACCTCTACACCTTCGCCGCCGACCTCGGGGCCACGACCGTCCGCACCGCCCTGTCGCGCACGGCGATCGACGTCAACCGCGACCCTTCCGGGGTGTCGCTTTACCCTGGCCAGGCGACGACCGAACTCTGCCCGATCACCACCTTCGACGGCCAGCTGCTCTACCGACGCGACGCCGAGCTCACGTCGGACGAGGTCGCCGCGCGTCGCGCCCGCTGGTTCGACCCCTATCACGCGACACTCGACGCCGAGGTGGCAAGGCTCAAGGCACGGCATGGGTGCGTGGTCGTCTACGACTGCCACTCGATCCGCTCCGTCATCCCGCGCCTCTTCGACGGCCGTCTGCCGGTCTTCAACGTGGGTACCAACGGCGGGGCGAGCTGCGCGCCGGATCTGCAGGACGCCGTCGAGGGCGTCTGCCGCGCGACGGGGGCGGAGCACGGTCGTCAACGGACGCTTCCGCGGCGGCTACATCACGCGACGCCTCGGACGGCCGGCCGATGGCATCCACGCTCTCCAGATGGAACTCGCCTGCACGGATACATGCGGGAGCCGGAAATCGACGTCGAGGAGGGCGACTGGCCGACGTCTTACGACCCCGCCTATGCGGCACCAGTGAGAGGCGCCTTGGACCGCGTCCTACGGGCCTGCCTCGGCTTCGCCGCAATAGCCGGCTGAGGCTGCGGCGATGGACGCAGGACACGATGGGTCGCGCATCGTGCGGCGCCTCGATGCCCGCCGTATGCCCTGGAAGAACGGCGGCGGCGAGACGATCCAAATCGCCGTGCACCCGATGAACTCACTGGTTGACAGCTTCGGCTGGCGCATCAGCCTGGCCAGGGTCGATTCCGACGGGTTCTTCTCGACGTTCCTCGGCGTCGACCGGAGTTTGACGGTGCTGGACGGGGTAGGTCTGTCGCTCGCCGTTGGGGCGGGACCGCCCGTTCTCGTGACAGCTCGGGACGAACCACATCGCTTCCCCGGGGAGGCGAACTGCTTCGCGCGTCTCCTCGACGGACCAGTAACCGCGCTCAACGCGATGGTCGATCGCGACGCGTTTGCTTGCGTGGTGAGCCGCCTTTATCCGGCTCGCGAATGTCGCGGGCTCGCCGGGGCTGTCACCGTCCTGGTCTGCGTCGAGGGCGAGCTAGAGACCGATCTCGGTCTTGTCGGACACCACGACGCCTTGATCGTCCACGCCGAGTCCGCCGTTCGTATCAAGTCACGCGGTGCGCCCGCGCGGGCCGTGGCAGCCACTTTCCGGCCCTTGCGGCGCGGCGGAGCCGGCCAAGGATGATCCCGGCTCCTTTGCGAGGCAAAGAGCCTAGGTTTTCGGGAAGAGGATCTCGCTCATCCCGCCTCGGCGAGGGCACGGGCCGCGAGCTCCTTGACTCGCTGCAGATGGTCGAAGCTCGCCTGCGCCGCCGCGTCGCCGTCGCCCGCCGCGATCGCGTCGATAATGCGCCGCATCTCTCCTCCCGCGTCGGCGGCCCGCCCCGGCTGGGAGATCGTGACCGCGCGCAGCCGGCTGATGCGGGCGTTCAAACCTTGCACCACTTGCCACGCCATCGGCTTGCCGGCGATGCGGAACATCAACTCGTACCATTCACTGGTCGCTTTCAGGACGGCGCGGCCGTGCTCTTCGGAGAACGCGATCTGGATCGCTGCGTTGGCGGCCCGCAATCTCTTGACGTCGGCCTTCGTCGCCCGTTCGGCAGCGGCCCGGGCGGCCATTGCCTCCAGCATGGCGCGGATCTCGTAGATCTGCGCCGCCTGACCAGGGTCGAGCCGCGCCACAGCCGGCCCCTGCTGCGGAATGACCTCGACGAGGCCCTCTGTCTCGAGGTGGCGCAGCGCTTCGCGCACGACGGTGCGACTGACTCCGAGACTTTCGCAGAGCACCCGCTCGACCAAGCGCTCACCCGGCCGGAACTGCCCGTCGAGGATCGCGTCGCGCAGTCGTTCCACGGCGAGCTCGCGCAAGGTCCTCGAGGAGCGGTCGATCCGCAGGGCGTTTACGATGGGGGTCTCGAAGGTCACGGCATTCTCCTGCCGCCCTGTCTGCCTGTTCCCATGCCGTCCGACAAGAGCTTGACACGCCGGATTATGGTATACCATAATCCGAGTTGACCAAGAGGAGAAGCGCCGTGGACGGGCTCCGGAAGATCGTCACCTACACCGAGACGACGTTGATCGAGGGCGGGCGGGAGGCGTCAACACCCCTGCGGTTCTACGCTGCGGCAGCAGTCCTGCGGAATCCGTGGCATGGCCGCGGCTTCGTCGAGGATCTCAAGCCGGAAATCCGAACCATCGCGCCGGAGTTGGGAGAAATGCTGACGGCCGAGATGCTGCGGCTAGCCGGGTCTGGCGAGGCCATAGAAGGCTATGGCAAGGCCGCCGTGGTGGGCACCTCGGGTGAGGTCGAGCACGCCTCCGCCCTGATCCACACGCTTCGTTTCGGCAATCACTATCGCAAGGCCGTCGGCGCCAAGAGCTATCTCGCGTTCACCAACACTCGAGGAGGCCCGAACTGCCCGGTGGTGATCCCGTTGATGCACAAGGCGGACGAGGGCATGCGCTCGCATTACCTCACCATCCAGTTCTCCATTTTGGACGCGCCTGGGCCCGACGAGATCGTCGTCGCACTCGGAGCCTCGATCGGTGGACGGCCACACCACCGGATCGGCGACCGTTACCAGGACCTCGCCGATCTCGGGGGCACGGATGTTTGAGGGCGCGATCAGCTTCCAGGCCCGCGACGGCACGGCGGCAAGCGTCGCGTACCGACGAGCAGGACAGGGTCCGGCCGTTGTACTCATCCACGGCGTCGGCCTGCAGAAGGCGATCTGGGGTCCCCAGATGGATGCACTCGTGGCCGACCATGACGTGATCGCGATCGACATGCCGGGACATGGCGCGTCCGCTCGTCCTCCCGAGGCCCCGCGGCTTTCCGATTTCGCCGATGCCGTACTGGCCCTGCTCGACGGGCTCGGCATCGACCGTGCCTTCGTGGTGGGCCATTCGATGGGTGCGCTGGTCGCTCTCGAATTTGCGCTGACGCATTCTACCCGAGTCTTAGGCGTGGTCGCCGTCAACGCCGTCTTCTGCCGAACCAAGGCACAGCGTTCGGCCATCGCGGCCCGTGTGGACGAACTCCGCGGCGGCGAGTGCCTGCCGGATTGGACCGGCACGCTCGCGCGCTGGTTCGGATGTCCCGTACCGCAGCCGCTTCGCCCAGCGGCCGAACACACCAAGGCTCTGCTCGGCGAGATCGATGCAGTCGGGTACGCCCGCACCTACCGGCTATTCGCCGAGGCCGACGCGGAGCACGGCGGCCGCTTGGCTCACCTCGCGGTCCCGACCGTTTTTATCACGGGTGAGCAGGATCCGAATTCAACGCCTGCGATGTCGGAGGCCATGGCGCGACTTGCTCCTAAGGGCAGGCTCGTGGTGCTGCCCGAGACGCGGCACATGCTGCCGTTGACCCATGTCGACGCCTTCAACAGGGAACTCAGGGCCTTTCTGGCCGACAATGCCGAGATCGAGTCATCGTCGCCCGTGGATCCTCGCGCTTTCCGCCGCGCCCTCGGTAGCTTCCTGACCGGCATCACCGTGGTGGCTACCGTTCAGCCGGACGGGAGCCCACGCGGCTTCACTGCGAACTCCTTCACCTCGGTCTCGCTCGACCCGCCGCTGATCCTGATCTGCATCGCTAAGACGGCATCGAGCTGCCCCATCTTCACGGCTGCGAGCCACTTTTCCGTCAACATCCTGGCCGAGCATCAAATGTCTGTCTCGGGCCTGTTCGCGTCAAAGTCGGCCGACAAGTTCGCCGGCGTCGGCTGGCGCCACGGGCCGGCCGGCAGCCCTGTCCTTGACGAGGTCGCAGCCTGGTTCGACTGCCGGCGCCAGGAGGTCATCGACGCGGGCGACCACGTCATCCTAATTGGGCGCGTGGCGGGCTTCGAGGAACGGGCCGTCAACCCTCTCGGCTACTGCCGCGGCGCTCACATCACCTTCGGCTTTCAGCTGGATGCGCTTGCAGCGAGCGCCGGCCGGACCCGGGTCGGCGTTATCCTGGAGCGGGACGGTTCCTTGGTGCTCGTCGACGACGGGCGCGGTGGCCTCGATCTTCCCAAGGGCGGCGCGCTCGGCGTCGCGACCGACTCCGACAGCCTCACCGGTAACCTCTGGCGGCTCGGGCTTGATGCCGAACTCGGCTTTCTGTTCGCCGTTTACGAGGATCCGGCGCGCGGGGCGAGCGCCATGTCCATCGTCTACCTCGGCCAGCTTCGGGCGCCGTCCACGGTCGCGGAACCTGCCATTCTCGTGCCGTTCGACGACGTGCCCTGGGCGCGGATCAAGGACGTCGCGCTGGCCACCATGCTGCGGAGGTTCATCACCGAACGGCAGCAGGACCTCTTCGGAATCTACGTCGGCGACGCCGAACGCGGCACCGTCCAGAACCTCGCCCGCTCCGCCGAAAGGACCGCGCCATGAAGTTCTCCCTCTTCGTCCACATGGAACGAGCGGACCCAGCCAAGCCTCATCGAGAACTCTTCGACGAAGTCGAGGATCTCGTGCTCGCCGCCGAGGCTGCCGGCTTCGAATCGGCCTGGATTGGCGAGCACCACGGCATGGAGTTCACGATCGCGCCTAACCCGTTCATCCAGCTCGCCCACTTGGCGGCCAGGACGAAACGCATCCGCCTCGGTACCGGCAACGTGATAGCGCCGTTCTGGCACCCCATCCGCCTTGCGGGCGAGGCTGCGATGACCGACGTCGCCTCGAACGGCCGACTCGACCTTGGCGTGGCCCGCGGCGCCTACATGTTCGAATACGAGCGGCTCGCCCCCGGGCTCGACGCTTGGGGGGCCGGGCAGAGAATGCGCGAACTGGTGCCAGCGATCAAGAAGCTATGGGAAGGCGACTACGCCCATGAGGGCGAGTTCTGGTCCTTCCCGAAGACGACGTCCTCGCCGAAGCCCATTCAAGACCCAATCCCGATCTGGATCGCGGCGCGTGACCCTAACAGCCACGACTTCGCCGTCGCGAGCGGCTGCAACGTTCAGGTCACGCCGCTGGCTTCAGGCGACGGCGAGGTCGAGAGCCTGATAGAACGCTTCCTCGCCGCAGTTGCAGCCCACCCAGAAGTGCCGCGGCCCCGCATCAGCCTGCTGCAGCATACGTTCGTAACTGATGGCCCAAGCGAGACCGCGACACTGGTCGACGAACTGAGCCGCTATTACGGCCTATTCGGCGCCTGGTTCGCCAACAAGCGCCCTGTCGAACAGGGCATCATGTCCCCCCTCACAGACGAAGAACGAGCCGCCGCTCCCCACTTCGGCCCCGAAAAGATCGCCCAAAATCTCGTCATCGGCGAGCCGGAGGCAGTGATCGCTCGCCTGAAGCGGTACGAGGAGCTGGGTTACGACCAATTCGCGATCTGGATCGACAGCGGCATTACCTACGAGCGCAAGCGGAAGTCACTGGATCTCTTCGTGCGCCACGTAATGCCGGCCTTCGCCTGAGCACCCGAGAGCCGTCCATGCCCCTTCAGCGCTTCCCTCACTTCATCGACGGCGCCTTTGTCGAAGCCGCCGAGACGTTTGAGAGTATCGACCCGTTCACGGAGCAGCCTTGGGCCTTGATGCCGGCCGCGAGCGCGGCCGACGTAGACGCGGCGGTGGAGGGCGCACATCGTGCCCTTCTGGATTCCGCCTGGGCCGACATGACCCCGACCGCGCGCGGCAAGCTGCTGGTCCGCCTCGGCGATCTTGTGGCCGAGCACGCCGGACGCCTCGCCGAACTCGAAACCCGAGACACGGGCAAGATCATCCGGGAGACGCGGGCGCAGATCGGCTACGTAGCCGACTACTATCGATATTTCGGAGGTTTGGCCGACAAGCTTCAGGGGGCTCACCTCCCGGTCGACAAGCCAGACATGGATGTCACTCTTCGCCGTGAGCCGATCGGCGTGGTGGCGGCGGTCGTGCCTTGGAACTCGCAGCTGTTCCTGTCGGCCGTGAAGCTCGGGCCGGCGCTCGCGGCGGGCTGCACCGTAGTTCTCAAGGCTTCGGAGGACGGCCCGGCGCCGTTGCTTGAGTTCGCGCGCCTCGTCGAACAGGCTGGTTTTCCTAAAGGTGTGGTCAGCGTCCTGACCGGTTTCGGCGATCCCTGCGGCTCCCGGCTGACGAGCCATCCCCTGGTGTCGCGCGTCGCCTTCACGGGCGGCCCCGCTACGGCGCGCCACGTAGTCCGCAACACGGCCGAGAACTTCGCCCACACAACCCTCGAACTCGGCGGCAAATCCCCGGTCGTGGTCTTCGCCGACGCCGACCTCGACAGCGTGTCGAACGCTATCATCGCCGGGATCTTCGCGGCGAGTGGCCAGAGCTGCGTCGCCGGCTCCAGGCTCTACGTCGAGCGCGCCGCACGGGACCGCCTCGTAGAGATCCTGAGGAGCAAGGCGGAGCGCATCGTCATCGGCGATCCGCGGGACCTCGCGACCGAGATGGGGCCGCTTGCTACGCGGCGACAGCGCGACGGCATCGAAGCGGTGCTCGAGCGGAGTCTGGCAGCAGGCGCCACGTTGATCACCGGTGGGCGGCGTCCCCCGGGCCGAAGCCAAGGCTTCTTCTTCGAGCCGACGATCGTGTCGGTCGAGGATAACGGGGTGGCCTGCATGGAGGAGGAGCTGTTCGGCCCTGTTCTCACTGTCATGCCCTTCGACGGAGAGGCGGATGCGCTCGACAAAGCCAACGACTCGCGCTTCGGCCTCGCCTCTGGTCTGTTCACCCGCGACCTCGGCCGAGCACACCGCATGATCCGGCGCCTGCGCGCTGGCATCGTCTGGGTCAACACCTACCGAGCCGTGTCGCCCATCGTCCCCTTTGGGGGCTACGGCCAGTCCGGCTTGGGGCGGGAGGGCGGCGCCGAATCCATCCTCGACTACTCGCGGACTAAGTCGGTGTGGATCCGCACCTCCGATGATCCGATCCCTGACCCATTCGTGATGAGGTGACCCGATGATCTACGAGATGCGCACCTACCGCATGAAGGTCGGCGCTGTGCCGGCCTACCTCAAGCTCGTCGAGGAGGAAGGCATTGAGGTCCAGAAGGAGCACCTCGGTCAGCTCGTCGGCTACTTTTCGTCCGAGATCGGGGCTCTCAACGAGATCGTGCACATGTGGGCCTACGCCGATCTCTTGGATCGGGCGGATCGTCGGGCGAGACTTGCGGTCGATACGCGCTGGCAAGAGTTCCTGCCCAAGATCCAGGCTCTTATCGAGACCATGGAGAATAAAATACTCATGCCGTCAGCGTTCTCGCCCATGAAGTGACTACAATACGAGCTTTATCTCAGATCGAAGTCAATATACGATCTGCTACGGCATCGACATGGATCATTAAGGCCGGTAATACGTCTGTCGAACATCGTCGTTGCCATCCTCAGATCAGTATATAATTCTTATAATGGGAAGGTTTATTAATGCTTCATCTACGCTTCATCTTAGCGGGGGCCGTCGCGCTTG
>JAYVMK010000559.1:0-5308 GCA_043758995.1 Lichenibacterium sp.
GCCGATGTGTCCGAAGAGGACAGCGAGCGGCTGATGCGCACCAACTTCTGGGGCACGGTCAACGGGTCGCTGGTGGCACTCAAGCACCTGCACGACAAAGGCGGATCGCTCGTCAATGTGGGAAGCGTCGCCTCCGACGTCGCCTTCCCCCTGCAGGGCATGTATGTCGCCTCCAAACATGCCGTGAAGGGCTTCACCAATGCGCTGCGGATGGAACTGCTGCAGCAGGGCGTTCCGGTCAGCATCAGCCTGATCAAGCCGGCTTCGATCGATACTCCGATCCCACAGCGGGCCCGCAACTACATGGACGTCGAGCCGACCCTACCGCCGCCGCTCTACCGCCCGGAAGAGGTCGCCGAGGCCATCCTCCACGCCGCCGTCCATCCCCGGCGCGACATCTACGTGGGCAGCGCCGCGGCGGCGATCTCGAGCTTCGAAGCCGTGGCGCCGGGCCTCTACGACCTTCTCGCGCCCGCCATCTCGTATTTCGAAGGACGCCGGGAGAAGCCCCGCGATCCAGAGGGCGCCGTCCACACGACAAAAGCGGCAGGCCATGTCCGCGGCGACTACAAGGGACTGGTGCGCCAGAAGAGCTACTATACACGAGCCGGCCTGCATCCGGTCGCCACCACCGTCGTGGCGGCCGGACTCACGGCCGCGGCGGCGATGCTTCTCAATCGGTCCGGCGATCGGCGCAGATAATCGGGCGACGTCGGAACAGACGAACCCGTTCACCAATCCTGATCTTGAGCCGGGCCTGAAAGGCCCGTGACGAAAGACGAGGGCTCGAGCGCTCCACGGCGGGTTGGGTTCGTCACCCCACGTTCGTCCGTCGACACGGCCGTTGCGCGGCCTGCCGGCTCAGGACGAGGCAACAGGAGAAAGGGTCGCGCGCGGCCTTCGGTCTCAGGCGCCGAAGGCACCATCGATCGTGTGCATGGCGCCCGTCACGAAGCCCGCTTCCGGGCCCGCCAGCCATGCCACCATTCCGGCGACCTCCTCCGGGCGCCCATGGCGCTTGATGGCCATGAAGCTGTGCATCAGGTCCTTCATCGGCCCACCTTCGGGGTTCGCGTCGGTGTCGATGGGTCCGGGCTGCACGATATTGATCGTGATCCCACGTAGCCCGAAATCGCGCGCTAGCCCTCTCGCCATGCCCTGGAGCGCGGACTTGCTGAGCGCATAGGACGCCATGCCGGCGACCGGCATCCGGTCACCGTTGACGGAACCGATCACGATGATCCGCCCGCCTGCCGACATTTGCCGCGCAGCCTCGACCGACGCGTGATACGGCGCATGGATGTTGACCCGGAACAGGCGATCCACCGCGTCCGGGTCCTGCTCCAGAGCGTCACCGAAGATCGCAAATCCGGCATTGATCACCAGCACGTCCAATGGCCCGCTCTCGCGCACCCGCGCGATCACGGCGTCCCGGTCGGCACTGTCGGTCAGCACCGCCGTGCTGCCGGTCTCGTTCGCCAGCCGCTCCGCCGCCTCGCGGGATCCGGCAAAGGTGAAGGTCACCGCAGCACCCTCCGTTCTGAAGCGCCTCACGATCGCTGCACCGATGCCTCGGCTGCCGCCCAGCACCAAAACGGACTTTCCATCGAACACGGCCATCGGGCCCTCCTTGCGGTTATGTACGACGCGCTACATAAACTCCTGAACAGAGACGTCAAGGATTTTGTACACGTGACTACACAAAGCTCTCGCCCGCGTGGCCGCCCCCGGCGCTTCAATCCCGACGAGGCCGTGTCCACCGCACAACACCTCTTTCACGCGCGCGGCTACGACGCCGTCAGCGTGGCGGATGTCATCAGGGCCTTGGGGATCAACCCGCCCAGCTTCTACGCCGCTTTCGGCAGCAAGGCCGGCCTCTACGCCCGCGTTCTCGAACGCTGGACCGACACCGGAGCCATCCCGCTCGATAGCATCCTGCGATCTGATCGACCCGTAGCCACATGTCTCGAAGCCGTGCTGGAGGACGCAGCGCGCCGCTACGCCGCCAACGCCGCCGCCGCCGGCTGCCTGGTGCTGGAAGGGACCCGTTGTGACGATCGGGAGGCGCGCCAAGCGGCCCTCGCCTATAACGTGGCCGCGGAAGCCCTGATCCGCGACTACGTCGCTGCCCGGCATCCGGAACAGGCCGAGCGGGTGACGGACTTCATCAGCACCACAATGTCCGGCCTCTCCGCCAAGGCTCGCAACGGACATAGTCTGGAGCAGCTCCTCGCAACGGCCCGCTTCGCCAGTCTGGCTCTCGGCCAAGTGCTTTCCGACTAACCGGCGCGTCATTTGAAGGCCCGACCGATCACGCTCGGATTCGGCCTACGAAGCCGACCCCTGGTGCCGAGCGCGACCCGTAGCAATCATAGGTTATGAAACTCGAGACTAACGATTTTCGTAGTCTTCCAAAGTAGGCTTGATCGATCGGTCCTGTCTTCCCACGCGCGACGAGCGTCCTCGTCATTCGACGACTTTCACGCCGAAACGGAACCGCGTTTGAACGGACCTCGTTCGAGCCACAGGGCAACAATCCCTATGAAGTTTTTCGCGGCTTGACTTGCCGTGATGCTGCTCGTTCAGATACGGAGCCACATCATGTACTTTTTCGATAAGCGCCTACAGTATCCGGTCAAGGTCGAAGCGCCGGATCCGCTCTTTGCCCGTCAGCTCCAGCAGGCGATCGGCGGCATCGAGGGCGAGATCCGCGTCTGTATGCAGTATTTCTTCCAGGCCTGGGGGGCGCGCGGTCCCACCACCAAGTATCGTGACATGCTGATCAACACGGCCACCGAGGAACTTGGCCACATCGAAATGCTGGCCACGGCCGTCGCACTCAATCTCGAATCTGCACCGGTCTCCGAGCAGGAAGCGGCTGTGGCAGGCGACGGCATCGTGGCCTCCATCATGGGCGGCGGAGACACGAAAGGCGTGATCGGCGGCATGCTGCAGAGGCACGTGCTGTCGACGGGTCTGTCGGCCTATCCGGCCAATTCGGACGGTGTGCCCTTCGACATGTCGCACATCTATGCCAGCGGCAATCTTGCCGCGGATATGTACTGCAACGTCGCGGCCGAAACCACCGGCCGCGTGCTGGCGGTTCGCCTCTATCAGGCCGCCAAGGATCCCGGCATGAAAGACATGCTGAGCTTCCTCATCGCGCGCGACACGATGCATCAGCAGCAGTGGCTCGCCGTCATCGAAGAGATGGGCGGCAATGCGTCCCTGCCGATCCCGAACAGTTTCGATCAGTCGAAGGAGACCCAAAAGTTCTCCTACACGTTCTTTGGTTCGGCCGCCGACGGGACACCGCCCCCGGCCGGTCGCTGGACCGACGGACCGAGCCTCGACGGCAAGGGTCAGTTCTCGGTCGCTCAGAACGCGCCTCTCGGCCAGGAACCGGTTCTCGGCCCGGCGCGGCCGGACAGCGCCGCCCAGAGTGAACAGATGGCGTAAAGCGAAGCCCACCGCCGTCTCCCGCGACCTCGGAGAGGTCAGGGATCACGGCTGATGACAGCCGGCTCAGGCGCACCCGCCTGGGCCGGACCGGGCAGCCGATCGAGCAAGGTCTGCTCCAAACCGCCGAGCGGACCAGTCGAGACAGGCCGGATGAGAGTCGCCCCATTCACCTCTCCTAGCATTTGTTAATACAGCCGCTTGGATAACGCAGTTTCTCGTCGAACTTGCGATGTACAGTCTTCGTCGCTAGGCTTGGGCTGCGCGGAGCAGAGTGCGAGCGTAGTCTCAGGGGACATCGATGGAGATCAGGCCGCTGATCGGGCTCGGCGGCGTGCTCCTCGCCGCGATGACGTCCGAGTTCAACGACCAGGTCACCGGTATCGCCCTTGCGGATGTGCTCGGCGGGCTGGAGGTCAGCCACGATCCCGGGACGTGGATTCAGAGCCTCTACCTGTCCGCAGAAATTGTCGGACTGGCGATCTCGCCCTGGTTCCTGATGACGCTGTCGCTCCGGCGCTGGACGCTGTTCTCGGTCGGGCTGTGCCTCGTCACCTCGGCCCTGATCCCCTTCAGCCCCAACATCGAGGCCGTCTACGCGCTCCGCATCGGCCAGGGGCTGGCCGGCGGCCTCATTATTCCGCTGTTGATGACCACGGCCTTCAAGGTCCTGACCCCGCCCATTCGCCTTTATGGGCTCGCCGCCTATGCCCTCACCGCCACCTTCACTCCGGCCCTGGCGGCGACACTGGCGGCGCTCTGGACCGATGTGGTGGGCGATTGGCGGTTCGTGTTTCTCGAAGCCGTGCCGCTGTGCGTCGTGGCCGGGGCTCTGGTCTGGAGCTTCATGCCGCAGGAGCCACCGCAATACGATCGTTTCCGGATTTTCGACTGGCGCGGCTTCTGTCTTCTGGTCGCGGGCTCCGGCGCGTTGAGTACGCTTCTCGTCCAGGGGGACCGGCTCGATTGGTTCAACTCGACGTTCATCAGCGTTCTGGCGCTCGTCAGCGGCGTCTGTATTCCGCTGCTTCTCGTCAATGAATGGTTCCACCCGGTGCCATTCCTCAAGCTGCAGCTTCTCGGGCGGCGCAACCTCGCCTACGGCACCATCGCGCTCTTCACCTTTCTGATCGTATCGCAGGCCGCCTCGACGGTGCCGCTCCGCTATCTGACGGAGGTCCAGGGCTACCGGCCGCTCCAGGCCCATTGGATCACGCTGGAGATCGCCTCGCTGCAGCTCCTCCTGCTGCCCGCCATGGCATTGCTGCTGGATCACCCCTGGGCCGAGCCGCGGGTCGTCTCCTTCGTGGGGCTCGGCCTGATGCTGACGGGCTGCATCGGTTCGGCCTTCGTGGATATCACCTGGAACCGCGATCAGTTCTACGCATCGCAGCTGTTCCAGGCACTGGGGCAGCCCATGGTCGTCATGCCGCTCCTGCTGCTCTCGACCAATACGGTGAAGAAGCCCGAAGACGGCCCTTTCACCTCGGCCATGGTCAACTTTCCGCGTGGACTGGCGGAAGCCACGGGGATTTGGATGTTCGACCTGATTTCGCGCTGGCGCGGAGGGCTGCATTACAACCGTCTCGTCGACCAGATCGGCCAGAGGCGCTTCGACCTCATCCAGGGTTCGGGCGTCGACCCGTCGCTGCCGACGGCGCTGCTACCCAACGGCCAGCCGCGGGTTGCGGGAAGCCTCGACGCTCTCGGCGATGCCGTCCGGCAATCCTCCCTGATCCTCTCGGTGAACGACATGTTTCTGATCCTGGCGGCGCTGACGCTGGCTCTCATGCTGGTCGTCGTCGTCCTGCCGAGCCGCACGCTCCCGCCGCGCCTCGAATTCGCGGGC
>JAYVMK010000560.1:0-14718 GCA_043758995.1 Lichenibacterium sp.
CATGACGGTCGCGGTTGACGGTCAGGACCGGTATTCCTGGCCCGTCTCGACCGGCGTCGCCGGGCACGACACACCGAGCGGTTCCTTCACGCCCTTCAGGATGGACCGCGACCATTTCTCTCGCGAATGGGACGACGCTCCCATGCCGAACTCCATCTTCTTCACCGAGATGGGGCATGCGATCCACGGGACAGGACACGTCGCAGCGCTCGGTCGCGCCGCTTCACATGGCTGCGTGCGGCTGTCACGCGCGCATTCGGCTGAGCTTTTCGCACTCGTCAAGGCCGAGGGCATGGGTCATACGCGCGTGGTGATCGAGGGCGACGATCTCGGCGAGCCGGACCTCGCCGCCACCTCCGATCTCGATGCCGTGCCGCACCGCGCCCGTCGCCGTGCCCGCGCTGTGGAGGATGATGGCGCCCTCTATTCGGACGAGGTCCTCCCAGAGCCGGCCGCGGAAGACGCCTATTGAAGCGTGGGAGCCGGCATATCGGAACTGGATCGCCGCATAGCCCCGGCCAACGTCACCCACCCCTGCCAGTGGCGATATCGAGAACCCTCGTGCACCCTGCCAGGGCCTCGTCGACACTGATGGCCGTCATATCGTCGCCGCCGCGTAGGATCCATCCCGCGGCGCGGCCGGCAGGCTCGACCCGGGCCGCTTGATCGACGAAATGGGCTCGGAGCCCCAACGTCGGGGTGCCGCCGGCGGCCGCGAGATGCATCAGGCCGGAATCGTTGCTCACCGCCAGGGCGCATCGGGCGAGGCAGGCCGAGACTTCGGGCAGCGACAGGGCACCGACGAGGTCGATGGCGTCCGGCAGGGCGGCGAGGAGCGGCGCGGCGCCGTCGCGCTCGCGCGGACCCGGTCCACCGAAGATCGCGGCCCGGGCGCCCGGCAGCGGCCCCTCGGCCAAGCGCCTGAACAGAGCCGCAAACCGATCGGCCGGCCACATCTTGGGCGACCAACTCGCCGTAGGGCAAAGCGCCACCACCGGCCGACCCTCCGGGATCAGCATTGCGGCACGCGCCCGTTCGGCTTTGCCCGTCCACACGACCGGCAGCGGCGCCGGGTCGATACCGAGGAGGGCCCCATGCTGCTCGAAGAGTCGCAACCCGGGCGTGGGACGACGCATGAAGCGTTGCCGCGCCATGACGGCAAAGGGAAGGCCCGATCCCTTGAGGTCGATCACCATGTCCCAGCGCGTGCCCACCACCTCGGCCCAGAGTGCCAGCCAATGCGTGTGGGTCTGGCGCTTCCGCACCACGATGACGCGCTCCAGTCCCGGCATATGCGCGAAGAGCCCGGCCGCTTCGGGCGCCGCCGCCACCGTGATGCGGGCGCCGGGGCGGCTGCGGGCGAGGTGGTCGAGGATCCCGCAAGCCATGACGGCGTCGCCGATCATGCGCGGCGCCACGAACAAAATCTTCTCCGACAAACGCCAACCCTCGACCTCGACCGGCGCTCTTCTATCTGCTCGGGTCCCCGGCGTGAACCGGCTCAGGGCGCGCCACTCTCCGCCCGCCAGCCCGCGATCGGCAGCGGACGCGCCTCGGGCCGCATGCGCCAGAGCTCGCAGAGGCGGTGCAGCCCCTCGCGCAGCCGGTCCAAGGCCAGCGCGTCGGCGGTGCGCGGATGGCGGCTGTCGCCGACGATGCCCCGCAGAGCGGCGACCGGACGACCCTCGATCACCACCCCCGTCACATAGGGCATGAGCCGCGGCCCTACGGCCGCGACGGCGCGGCGCCATTCGTCGCGGTGGCGCTGCGCGGCCTCACCTGCGCCGTGACCAGCGCCGCTTGCGCCATCGACGCTGGGTCGCAGGAGGTCGATGGCCGAAACCCCGTCCATCCGGGCGCGGTGCCAGTGAGAGCGCAGCCGATCGCCGGCAAACCACAGCGTCTCGTTGGCGGCGATGTCGAGCCGGTCGAGCAGGTTGCGGCTGCGCAAGGTGTCGAAGGCATCGCCGATGCGGCGCACGCCGGCGGAGTCGATCCCCACCTCGCCGTCCCGCCGCGCCCGATGCAGCCGCTCGGGCGTGGCATCCTGGTGGCCGGCCGCAACGCGACCTCCCGCGAGCGACACGGGTCCGCTTTTCCGACGCGGCATGGTCAAGCGCTCCCGAAGACGGAGGCGAGGGTCGGCACGTCGCGATCAGCGCGCTGCGGTGGCGTCTCCACGCCGAGGCGCCGCAAGGCGGCGCGCGCCCCCTCGACGCTCGACACCGTGGCCTGGGGGATATGCAGGGCTCGGCAGCGCTCGACGAGGTCCCGGCAGGCCGGGCCAGGATGATCCGGATCGCGCTCGATGCGCAGCATCGCAACGTGCCCACGCGGCAGCAGCAGTGCCAGCGTGCGCCCGGAGGGATCCTCACCTATCGACGGAAAGGGCCAGACTTCGGGCAGAGCGCGGCCGAGGAAGCTTTTCAGACCAGCCTCGACGATCTCGGGGTCGGGCCAGCGCCGCTCGTCGAGCCCGAAGGCGCCACGCCGCCGCGTGACACGCGTGAAGCGAGGCGCCGTCACGCCCGCGCTCCTTCGATCGTGACGCCACTCCGCCTGGCGCGCGCCATACCGGTATGGAGGGCGCAATAGCTGCCGCGGCCTGTCCGGGTCGCGCCACAGAACGAGAAGCGGCCCTGACTCGGCTCTCCCAAAGGCCAGCGGCATTGGCGCGGTTCGAGCGTCGCCACCGCGGTCGCGGCCGGAGACAGGTAAGGGAAAGCAGGCGCACAGGGGCGCACCCCGGCGAAGACCGGCGGCAACGGACTCATGGGCGATCCATCAAGGTGAGGATTGAAGCGCGGTGGCTCTGGACGAAACCG
Source organism: Lichenibacterium sp. (assembly GCA_043758995.1). Taxonomy (GTDB): domain Bacteria; phylum Pseudomonadota; class Alphaproteobacteria; order Rhizobiales; family Beijerinckiaceae; genus Lichenihabitans. The sequence continues at coordinate 2,826 of JAYVMK010000560.1, forward strand.
TCAGCGTCACGCTAATGTGCCCTAAACGGGCATACTCGTCAAGTGTTTGTGCCCATATTGGGCTATATAGAGATTGTCATGGCCAACAATCTGCGGAGCCTGAGGGACGGGCGCGGCTGGACACAGGATGAGGCTGCGGCAGCGCTCGGCACCACGCGCAACCAATACGTCAAGCTGGAGGGCGGCAGCCGGCGTCTGTCCGACAAGTGGATCAAGCTCGCCAGCGAGGCTTATGGGATCGACCCGGGCGACATTGTGACGGATCGTGTCGCCACCGTCCCGGTCGCCGGATATGTCGGCGCCGGCACCGAAATGCACTTCTACGCCGAGGGCCAGGGGCCGCTCGACGAGGCTCCGGCCCCCGAGGATGTGACGCCTCAGACCGTCGCCGCTGAGGTGCGCGGCCAGAGTCTGGGATCGCTGTTCGACGGCTGGCGCGTTTATTTCGACGACCGTCGCGAGCCCGTGACCGACGACCTCATCGGCCGGCTCTGCGTGATCGGGCTCGCCGACGGACGGGTCCTGGTCAAGCAGATCCGGCGCGGCCACATCGACGGACAGTTCGAACTGCATGGCCAGTTCGGCGACCCGGTGCTCGACGCCGACGTGGTCTGGGCCGCCAAGGTGACCAGCATGATGCCGGCCTGACCTAAAGCCCCGACCGCTCGGACCGATCGAGGGCGCGGTGGAGGTCGATGTCGACCTGCTGGATATCGCTGTCCGACAGCCCTTCCGACCATGCGACGCAACGATCGGAGGCGATGGAAAGAGCCCGCTCGCGATCGGTGCCGCGACGCATCAGGGGAATGGTCTCGCCGACCATGCAGCCCTCGTAGCGTTCGGCGCGGGTGTAGTGCCGCGGTGCCCCGACGGCGGCCGAGGCGGCGAGCCAGACAAGGGAGACGAGGGAGATGAGGGCGACGGCACGCATTGCAAGCAAACTAGACCGAAGGCGGCGGAGGTCCAGTGTCTTGCCTGAGCGCGACGTCATGAACCAAGCGTGACCGCGCCCTATCGCGGCCAGGACCGCGGCCCCGCCACCACTGGACAGGTTCTCCAAACTGGAGGACGCTCCCGTCATCGGTGCCGCAGAGCGCCGGTGGGAGGAACATCATGACGGCATTGGCACGGTCATCCGACCACCTGTCAGCCGCCGACGAGCGCGTGCTCGCCTGGCTCGACGGGCTCGAATCTGCGTCCGCGCAACGCGACGCCGCCGCGGCGGCCACGCTCTTCGCCGAAGACGGCTTCTGGCGCGACCTCATCGCCTTCACCTGGAACATCACGACGCTGGAGGGCCGCAGCGCGATCCGCACCATGCTGGAAGCGCAGCTCGATGCGGTCCGCCCCCGCCACTTCGAACTCGACGAAGCCGCGACCGAGACGGATGGGGTCACGGAGGCCTGGATCTCCTTCGATACCGAACATGCCCGCGGCCGCGGCCACCTCCGCCTGAAAGGCGACCGCGCCTGGACGCTGCTCACCACTGCCCGCGAACTCAAGGGTTTCGAGGAGCCGGGCGGGCCGCGACGCGAAAAGGGCGTCGCGCACGGCGTTGAGCGCGGCCGACGCTCCTGGCTCGACCGCCGCCAGGACGAGCTGGCGGATCTCGGAACGCGGGTCCAGCCCTACTGCCTAGTGATCGGCGGCGGCCAGGGCGGTATCGCGCTCGGAGCCAGGCTGAAACGGCTCGGCGTCCCCACGATCGTGATCGACAAGCACGAGAGGCCCGGAGACCAGTGGCGCAAGCGCTACCGATCGCTGCATCTCCACGATCCGGTCTGGTACGACCACATGCCTTACCTGCCGTTCCCGGATCACTGGCCGGTCTTCGCCGCCAAGGACAAGATCGGCGACTGGCTGGAAATGTACGTCAAGGTCATGGAGCTGAACTACTGGTCCAGCACCGAGTGCCGTTCCGCCCGCTACGACGAGGCGGCCGGTGAGTGGACCGTCGAGCTCGTGCGTGACGGCCAACCCATGACGCTGAAGCCCAAACAGCTCGTCCTCGCCACCGGCATGTCGGCCATTCCCAATCTCCCCGCCTATCCGGGAATGGACAGTTTCAAGGGCGAGAGCCACCATTCGAGCCGGCACGAGGGCGGCGAGCGCTACCGCGGCAAGCGCGTCGTAGTGATCGGTTCCAACAATTCGGCTCACGACATCTGCGCCGATCTATGGGAGCATGGGGCGGACGTCACCATGGTGCAGCGCTCATCGACCCATATCGCGCGCTCGGACTCGCTGATGGAATTGTCGCTGGGCGGCCTCTATTCGGAAGAGGCGGTCGCCAAGGGCATCACCACCGACAAGGCCGACATGGTCTTCGCTTCGGTGCCCTATCGGGTGATGCCGGAGTTCCACAAACCCGTCTATGCCGCCATCCGGGAGCGCGATGCCGTCTTCTACGAGCGACTGCAGGCGGCGGGCTTTCAGCTCGACTTCGGCGACGACGATTCTGGCCTGTTCATGAAATACCTGAGGCGCGGCTCGGGCTATTACATCGACGTCGGCGCGTCGGAGCTGATCGCCGACGGTTCGATCAAGCTGAAGAACGGCAAGGTCGAGGAGATCACGCCGGAGGGCGTGCGTATGGCCGACGGCGAGGTCCTGCCCGCCGACGTCATCGTCTATGCCACCGGGTACGGATCGATGAACGGCTGGGCGGCGAAGCTCATCAGCCAGGAGGTCGCCGACAAGGTCGGCAAATGCTGGGGCCTCGGTTCGGGGACGACCAAAGATCCGGGTCCCTGGCAGGGCGAACTCCGCAACATGTGGAAGCCCACCCGGCAGGAAGCGCTCTGGTTCCACGGCGGCAACCTGCACCAATCCCGGCACTATTCGCTCTACCTGGCCCTGCAGCTCAAAGCCCGCATGGAGGGGATCCCGACGCCGGTCTACGGGCTCGCCGAGACACACCACCTGTCATGACGATCCGGCCCGCCTGACCATGGCGGGCCGGACCGGGTCGGATCAGGGAGCGTAATCGAGCGACAGCGACCCGACGCCGGCGGCGAGGTTCAGCCCGGACTGGGCCTCGACCGACAGCGGCTGCAGCGTGATGCCGCCGTTGGCGCCGCCGATCAGCGCATTGGCGCCGACGCCGACCCCGACGGTCGCCGATGCAGTGGCGCCGGTGAAATTGCCGGCCAGCGAGCCGGGGCCGACGGCGCCGCCGAGCGACACCACATCCCAGGTCAGCTTGCCCGGGCCCTGGGGACCGATGTCGAGGCCGAAGCGGCTGATCGTGCCGACGTAATGCTGGTGGGGCGCACCGTTGGCGGGCGTGTATTCGCAATTCAGCGCACGCCGCGAGGTGATGATCAGGCCAATGCCGCCCGATACGTTGCAGTAGATCTGGCCGACGGGGCCTGCGACGGCCGCGGCCGGCGCGGCGAGGAGCGCGGCAGCGCCCAGGGCAGACATGAGAAGCGTCTTGGTGACAGCCATTGGGGGGAGAACTCCGGCGCAAAGCGATGGGCCGCGCGGAGATCGCACGGCGGCACCGCTTTAGACGCCGGGATTGTGGCCGCGTTGCCACGCAACCCGTATCCGCCGCACTTCCACCCGACCTATGGCGTTTCCGCCACAGACACGGTCCATGGGTCTCCCGCCTCGACCCCCGCCATGCCGCGGCGTCAGCGGAGCGAGGCGGTAAAGCTCTGAATTTTGGCGCAGGCCTTTTCGAGCAGATCGTTCGACGTCGCATAGGAGATGCGGAAGTTCGGCCCCGTTCCGAAGGCCGAGCCATGCACCGCGGCGACGCCCTCCGCCTCGAGCAATTCGGTGACGAAATCCTCATCGGTCTCGATGACCTTGCCGGAAGGCGCCGTTCGCCCGATCAACTCGGCGCAGGACGGATAGACGTAGAAGGCGCCCTCCGGCACGGGGCACTTCAACCCCTTGGCCTGGTTCAACATGGAGACCACGAGATCCCGACGGCCCTCGAAGACCTTGCGGCTCTTCGGGATGAAGTCCTGCGGCCCCTCGAGTGCCTCAACGGAAGCCCATTGGGCGATCGAACAGGCGCCGGAGGTCTGCTGGCCCTGGAGCATGTCCATGGCTTTGATGAGCCGATCCGGACCCGCCGCGTAGCCGATGCGCCAGCCCGTCATGGCGTAGCTCTTCGACACGCCGTTCATGGTGAGGGTCCGGTCCATCAGGCCCGGCTCGACCTCGGCCGGCGTGCAGAACTGGAACTCGCCGTAGACGAGATGTTCGTAGATATCGTCGGTCAGCACCCACACATCGGGGTGGCGCAGGATGACATCGGTCAGCGCCTTCATCTCGGCCCGCGAGTAGGCCGCACCCGATGGGTTGGAGGGCGAGTTCAGCAGCACCCACTTGGTCTTGGGCGTGATGGCGCGCTCCAGATCCTCGGGCTGCAGCTTGAAATTCTTCTCGAGCGTGGTCTGCACGATGACGGGCGTGCCGCCGCCGATCAGCACCATGTCGGGATAGCTGACCCAGAACGGCGCCGGGATGACGACCTCGTCGCCCGGGTTGCAGGTCGCCAGAAAGGCGTTGAACAGGATCTGCTTGCCGCCTGTTCCGACGATCGTCTGGGTCGGCTTGTAATCGAGGTTGTTCTCGCGCTTGAACTTCTTGGCGATGGCCTCGCGCAGCGGCACGATGCCGGGTACGGGCGTATATTTCGTCTCGCCGCGTCGGATGGCCGCGATGGCGGCCTCCTTGATGTTGTCGGGCGTATCGAAATCGGGCTCGCCGACCGACAGGCTGATCACATCCCGCCCCTTGGCCTTGAGCTCGCGCGCCTTCTGCGTCACCGCGATCGTGGCGGAGGGTTTGACGCGAGCCAGCGTGTCGGAGATGAAGGCCATGAGGAAGTGCTCCGTGTCTTTGAGGCCGCGAACCATAGTGTCGTCGTCGAGGTGCGGCAACTGCGACCTCGCGCTTGCGTACAGTCCGCTTCATCCAGGGCCGAAGCGGGAGCCGGCGCGCATGACCGCATTCGACGATCGAGGGTCATCATGACCAATGACGACACGCCCCGGCGCGGGCGAAGGCTGAGACGGAGCTTGGCGCTTGTCGCGGCAGGCGCGCTGCTGGCCGTGGCGCTCGGCGGCATCCTCCTGCTCGCCGACCTCCGCTTCGATGGCGGTCGCGCTCTGCAGGCCGCCATGGGAAGCGAGGCTCTGGCGGAGGCTTGCCGTGGACCGTTGCAGCAACGGCTGACCGAGCGCGGCTTCGAGCCCGACGATGTCGCTTTCGGGCCGGAGCCGACGCTGGGGTCGCCCTGGGGCCGCGAACGGAGCTTCGGTGACAGTTTCACGTTCCGTGACGGCGCGGCAGCGGATCGGGTGGACGGTGTCGTGGCCTGCGTCGTGTCGGGGAGCGGTGTCACGGTCGACATTCGTGTTGGGTCGAACCCGCACCGCGCGGCCTAAAAAGGAAAAGGGCACATCACCGGAGTGATATGCCCTTCAAATCAACGATGCGTGTCTGGCGTGTGGACCGGTGAATGCCCCGATCCCGGCGAAGGTGACCCCCATAATCGCCTCACATCATCGCGGCTGCACCGATCATCAACCAGGCCGTCAAAGCGCCCGCGGCAATCCAAACTGACTTGTCCATGTCCCGTCTCCAGTCCTTACTGACACCTTAACGACACGAAGCTCGAAAAAGTTCACGCGACCGAGATGAGTGATTGACGAAGTCGCAGCATTATGAATTTCACCGAAATTAGTCGGAACAAAATCCGACGAGAGTCTCACAACGATACGGATCCAGGCTCGTCTGCCGGGCCTTGAGGCGCACGCCGATCACGGTCCGGCAGGGAATAGCGGCGGCGCTTGACCTCGTACATGGCGGCATCCGCCCGCTTGACGAGGTCCTCCAGGCGCTCTCCGGGCTGCGACGTCGCCGAGCCCATCGCCAGGCTGAGCATGAGACCCGGGTAGAACTGGTTGTTCATGGCGAGCAGCGCCTCGATGTCGGCCGCCATCGTGGCGGCCCCGTCGACGTCCATACCCGGCATGATGACGGCGAATTCATCGCCGCCGATCCGCGCCGCGTGGCTGGGCTTGACCACCGCCGAGGAGAGGACCTCGCCGGTGCGCCGCAGGAGAGCGTCGCCCGCCTCATGCCCCCATCCGTCGTTCGCGCCCTTCAGGCCATCGAGATCGATCATGATGATCGACACCGGCCAAGGCCCCTTGCGCTGGATGCGGTTGAGCTCCTCGACGTAGAAGGTGCGGTTGAACAGCTTCGTCAGGACGTCGTGATTGCCGAGGAACTCCAGATAGGCCTCGGCCTTGCGGCGTGCCGTGATGTCGGTCAGCGCCACCTGGACCAGCGACCAATCGGCCTCGTGTCCCGGCAAAACCGAAAATTGCAGATGCAGGTGGAGCGATTGACCCGACAGTGTGTGATTCACCACCTCGCGCCGCTGGAACAGCTTGCCGTCCCACAGATCGATCAGCTGTTCGCGGAAATGCCCCAGCATGTCGCCCCGGAACACATCGTCGAGACGAGACAGAAGGACGGCCTTGGACTCGGCTTCGAACAGGTCGAGCGTATGGCGGTTGACGTCGATGACGCGGATTTCACGCGTGCAACGCTCCACGAAGTCGGGGTGGACGTCCGTGAAGGTGCGGAAGTCGGTGATGCCCCGCTCGCGCAGATCGTCGAGCAGGGCCTTGATGGCGCTGAAATCCTCAACCCAGAGCGACACCGGCGAATGGTCGAAGAGCCCGTGCGCGTAGTCGCGGCTCTCCGCCAGACGCCGGCGAGCCGTCTCCCGCTCGGTCACGTCTTCGAGCGACACCATCACGCGATCCCACCGCGTCTCGTGACCCGGCAGCACGGCGCCGCGCAGCTGGACGTCGATCCGGCGGCCGGACAGGCTGTAATTGACGGCGAGGCTCGAGAAGGTGCTCCGACCTTCCCACAACTGAACGAGTTCCTCGACATGAGTGGTCAGCATGTCGCCGCTGAGGATCAGGCCGAGGTTCGCCACAAGGTGTTCGCCATCGCGCGCTTCGAACAGGTCCAGCGTCCGGCGGTTCACCTTCAACACGCGGATCCGTGACGAACATTCCGCTACCCGGTTCGGAACGGCTTGGAGGAAGGTTCGGAGATCCTCGACCCCGGCCTGGCGCCACGTTTCGAAGAGATCGCGGATGCCGCTGTAATCCTCGAGCCAGAGCGACACGGGGGCGAGATCGAACATGCGCGCATCGTCGGCGGGCTCGGATCCGGCCTGATCAGCCGGCGCGTCCTTAGATTGCTCCATCGATTCGGATCACCGTTGCGTTGCGATCCTTGTGGCAGAGCGCGGTCGATATTGGCAATCACTCCCGTTGTCCGACGAGCGGTACGGATCTCAACCGGTGGTTCAGGTCTTAGTCGGCTTTGCCGGGCCTTTGCCGCGCTTCCGGCTCTTGAGGATATCGGGCAGGGTGACGGGCTGGAATCCCTGGGCGTCGACGCCGACATCGTATTGTTTCGGCATCGGCGCCAGCTTGTTGTGGGAATGGCCATGCAGGTTGACGGCGCCACGCCCCATGCCGTTCCAGGTGCGGAAGGCATAGTGGCAGAGCACCAGCAGACGATCCTCGACGACACATTCGGCGTAATGCGCGATGGAGGCCCATCCCGTTAAGGCCAAGGTGGCGGCATCGTCGTTGTTGCCGACGATGAGGTGTTTCTCGCCCGCGAGCGCGTCGAGGATTTCGGCGGTCCGTTCGGGCGTCGGGCCGAGTGCGAAATCGCCGAGGTGCCAGACGGTGTCGCCCGGCCCGACCCGGGCATTCCAGCGCCGGATTATTTCCGCGTCATGATCATCGAGCGTCGAGAACGGGCGGTGGTCGAAACGCAGGACGCGCATGTCGCCGAAATGCGTGTCGCTGGTGAAGAAGGTCGTCATGCCGGCCAACGATCGGAGACGGCTCGACGATCCTTGGCCAGAGCGGGATCTAGCGTGTCGCGACGTCCCGTGCCAATTCATGAGGTAGATCGAGGGTACGGGAGGCAGGGCGATGGCGATCAGGTTCGTGGACGTGGAGCCGGAAACCGGCAAGGGCGGCACCAAGCCCAAACCTGCCAAAGCCGCGGTCCAGCCCACCGCTCCTACTCCGGAGCCGGTCGAGGAGGCCATCCCCGCCCTGCCCCTGGCCAAACCCGAACCGAAGGTCCGCGGCCGCAAGAAGCCCGCTGGCGAGCCTCAGACCGCCGAGGCTGCCGGCGACGCCTCGTCCGCCGAGGCCCTGCTTCCCGGCCTCCAGGCCCACGCCAAACCCACACCAAAGCCGCGCGGCCGCAAGAAGGCCTTCGGCTGAGACTTGGCGCCGCCGCCTGCAGAGGGCAAAGCCCCCGTGGAGCTGTCGTGCACTCTTCGCGGGCTGAACGCATCCACCGTCACGGCGAGCGAGCGAAGCCAGCGAGAGGCGTTCCCGCTCCAGGAGTGGCAAAACCCGCTCACGATCGGTTACCGGGCAATTCCTGCTCGCCCGGCCATCCTGAACTCGAGGCGGATCATCATGGACCAGCATAGCCCGTCCAGCCCCGCGCCCACGGCCCACGCCCGCAATGCCGGCACGGATCTGCATCCGGAGTGGTTCGAGAGCGTCGAGGTCAATCTCAGCGCAGCCGAGCGCCGCACCGCGTCCCTGGGGGCGCGCCGGTCCGTGAAGAAAGAGTTTCAGGCGGCCTGGCTCGTCAAGGCGCTGACCTGTATCGACCTCACCACGCTGGCCGGCGACGATACGCCGGGCCGGGTCCATCGGCTCTGCGCCAAGGCGCGCCGGCCGCTGCGGGACGATCTCGTGGCGGCCCTGGGGCTGGAAGACCGGCCACCGACGGTCGGTGCCGTGTGCGTCTACCCGACCATGGTCCGGCCCGCCGTCGCGGCGCTCGAGGGTTCCGGCATACCGGTGGCATCGGTGGCGACCGGGTTTCCGTCCGGTCTCACGCCGCTGCCGCAGCGCCTGGCCGAGATCCGCTACGCGGTCGACGAGGGTGCCGCCGAAATCGACATCGTCATCACCCGCGCCCATGTCCTGCTCGGCGAATGGACCGCGCTCTACGACGAGGTCGCCGCCATGCGGGAGGCGTGCGGCGACGCGCATCTGAAGGCGATCCTCGGCACGGGCGACCTTCGGACGCTGCGCAACGTCCACAAGGCCAGCACGGTGGCGATGCAGGCCGGGGCCGATTTCATCAAGACGTCCACTGGCAAGGAGGACGTCAATGCCACCCTGCCGGTCAGCCTGACCATGCTGCGCGCGCTGCGCGATTACGGCGAGCGCACGGGGGAGCGGGTCGGGTTCAAGCCTGCCGGCGGGCTCAAGACCGCCAAGGACGCGCTGAACTGGCTGGTGCTGATGAAGGAGGAACTGGGCCGACCCTGGCTCGAACCCGACCTGTTCCGGATCGGCGCCTCCTCGCTGCTCGGCGACATCGAGCGCCAGATCGAACATTGGGCGACGGGCCGCTACGCCTCGGCTTCGCACCACGCGATGGCGTGAGAAGGAGTTGCGCCATGCCGCAGGTCAGGGACATTCTCGACACGATGGATTACGGCCCCTCGCCCGAAGCCTCCGACGTCGCACGGGATTGGCTCGCCGCTCATGGCGAGGGTTTCGGCCATTTCATCGACGGCGCCTTCACGACACCGGGTGAGACGTTCGAGGTTTCGAATCCCGCCACGGGCGAACTGCTGGCGCGGGTCGCCCAGGGATCCGTGGCCGATGTCGATGCCGCGGTCGCGGCGGCGGCACGCGCCCTCCCCGGCTGGTCCGCAACGCCCGGCCACGTGAGGGCGCGCTCTCTCTACGCCCTCGCCCGCCTCGTCCAGAAGCGCGAGCGCCTTCTCGCCCTGATCGAAACCCTCGACAACGGCAAACCGATCCGGGAGTCGCGCGACATCGACGTGCCGCTCGTGGCGCGGCACTTCTACCACCATGCCGGCTGGGCCGAACTGGTCGAGACCGAGTTCCCCGGTCAGGTGCCGGTCGGTGTCTGCGGCCAGATCATCCCCTGGAACTTCCCGCTGCTGATGCTGGCCTGGAAGATCGCCCCGGCGCTGGCGGCGGGCAATACCGTCGTGCTGAAGCCGGCCGAGTTCACGCCACTGACGGCGCTTGTCTTCGCCGAGCTCTGCCGCGAAGCGGGGCTGCCGAAAGGCGTCGTCAATATCGTCTGCGGCGACGGCGACACCGGTGCCGCCCTGGTGCGCCACCCCGGCATCGCCAAGCTGGCCTTCACGGGCTCGACCGAGGTCGGCCGCCTGATCCGCGTGGCCACCGCCGGATCCGGCAAGGCGCTCAGCCTGGAACTCGGCGGCAAGTCGCCCTTCATCGTCTTCGCCGATGCCGACCTCGACGCCGCCGTCGAGGGCGTGGTCGACGCCATCTGGTTCAACGGCGGTCAGGTCTGCTGCGCGGGTTCGCGCCTTCTCGTCCAGGAGGGCGTGGCGGAACGTTTCCACGCCAAGCTGCGGCGGCGCATGGCGACATTGCGCACCGGCGACCCGCTGGACAAATCGACGGATGTCGGTGCCGTCGTGGCGCCGGTGCAGTTGCAGCGCATCCGCGATCTCGTCGCCAAGGGCGAGGCGGAAGGCGCGACGCTGTTCCAGGCGGACACCGCCCTGCCCGAGACGGGCTGCTACTTCCCGCCGACGCTGTTCACCGACGTGGAGCCCGCCTCGACGATCGCCGCGGTCGAGATCTTCGGCCCCGTGGCGGTCGCCATGACGTTCCGCACGCCCGACGAGGCGGTCGCGCTCGCCAACAACACGCGCTACGGCCTCGCGGCCTCCATCTGGTCCGAGAACATCGACCTCGCGCTCGATGTGGCAGCGCGGGTCAAGGCCGGGGTGGTCTGGATCAACGCCACCAATCTCTTCGATGCCGCGGCGGGCTTCGGCGGCTTCAACGAAAGCGGCTTCGGACGGGAAGGCGGTCGCGAGGGCCTGCAGGAGTACCTGAAACCGCCCAAGACGGAGGCGCAAGCCACCCCTGCGCCCGAACCCGCGCGACTTTCAGCCTTGCCGGCTGTGCCGGCCCCAAGCGACGATACTCAGAGCCCGCCCGGTATCGACCGGACGGCGAAACTCTTCATCGGCGGCAAGCAGGCCCGGCCGGACGGGGGCCACAGCACGACGGTTCTCGGTCCCGGCGGCACGCCGCTGGGCCAGGTGGGTCTTGGCGGCCGCAAGGACATCCGCAACGCCGTGGAGGCCGCCGCCAAGGCGACGGCCTGGAGCTCGGCCACGGCGCACAACCGCGCCCAGGTGCTCTATTACGTCGCCGAGAACCTCTCGGCTCGGGCCGAGGAATTCGCCGCAAGACTGACCCGCATGACGGGCGCTTCGGCGGACGAGGCGGCGCGCGAGGTCGAGGCGGCGATCCGCCGGACCTTCTTCTACGCCGCCTGGGCCGACAAATACGATGGCGGCGTCAAGGCGACGCGCTCCCGCCACGTCACGTTGGCGATGAACGAGCCTTTCGGCACCATGGGCCTCGTCTGCCCCGACGAGGCGCCCCTTCTGGCCCTCGTGTCGCTCCTGATGCCCGCCATCGCCATGGGCAACCGCGCCGTCGTGGTGCCGTCCCCCGTGCACCCACTGGCGGCGACCGACTTCTACCAGGTGCTGGAGACCAGCGACGTTCCGGCCGGCGTGGTCAACATCGTCACGGGCGAGCGCGACGTCCTGGCCAAGACCCTGGCCGAGCACCACGATGTCGCGGCGCTTTGGTATGTCGGATCATCGACGGGCAGCGCCGCGGTGGAGAAAGCCTCCGCGGCCAACCTGAAGTCCACATGGGTCAACCAGGGCGTAGCGCGCGACTGGTTCGACGGCAGCGCGGGCCAGGGACGCGACTACCTGCGCCGCGCGACGCAGATCAAGACGATCTGGGTGCCCTAC